>NZ_JBDNJQ010000002.1:0-157925 GCF_051172895.1 Nostoc sp. CALU 1950
CTAAGGCTATATATGTCATATGTATAAGTGGCCAAATATCTAATGCTGTTTTACTAGCACGCAACCGAGCGAATCCTTGCAGATAACTGCGCCAAAATCCTAACAAGAATAGCCCTAACCCTAAAAAACCCAAATCCAGGCAAATAGCTAGATAACCATTGTGGGGGTGGGTTGGCACCCATCCAACTATGCGCCAAATATAAGCAGATTCGCCATCCCATCCTTGCCAGAATCCGCCATAACCATAACCAAGCCAAGGATGTTTCAAAATCCTATCGATCACTAATGGCCAAATTTCTGTTCGGCCTGTCAGTGTAGCATCTTTACCAACTGAAGTGAACAGGACATCAGAGTTATTGGAAAACCAAAAATAGAAAGTTTGGATGATAGTTGCCACCATTACTAGTGTTGGTATCATGACCTGGTATGACCAACGCCAAATTTGAAAAGCAAAAAATGCCAATATTAAAATTAATAGATTAAGTAGAGATGAAGTGGAAGAGGAAAGTATTAAGAGTAGTATTGATAAACTAAACCCCCCCCAGAAAAGCCAACTACGTCCTTTAGCTTGATAAGCAAGGATAAAAAAAACTATACCACTAATTACCATCCTGCCTCCCAGACCGTTTTTGTGCGCGAATACTCCACGCCACATTGGGCTACCAAGATCGGTCTGTATGCCGTATTTAGGCAAGGCTATAGCAAAAACGAAGCTCAATACTATAATAATTCCAAAGTTACAAGCAAGTAAATGTAATTGCTCTTTTAAGGTGTATCGGGAGGCCAAATATATACCAAATAAACTGGAATTAACTAGTGTAAAACTATTTTTTAATGTTGTTGATGGCTCGAAAGACCAGGTGATAGAAGCAACTGTTAATATGATTAAATAAAAAAGCCAAATGTCGTTACTTAATATAAAGAAGTAAAGAGTTTTTTTCCAACGCAGGACTATTAGTAAGAAGGTAACTAAGTATATTAAGAAAAAAATAACCCGTATTAAGGAGCTATCATATTCTGCCAAATCATTCTGTCCTGCTCCTCCTGACAGAATGAGGTTTAAGATTGCCCCTGAATACATCAGCAAAGATACAATTGTGAATCCCTGCTCCGCAAAAATTAGTATTTTTCTCATACAGTAATTTTAAATAGATCGTGAACACTTATCTGTATTTGAAGAAGAATTCAGAAGTCAGAATAAAGACGCTCGCGGACTCGCTATCAGTCGGGGATTCAGACCCGCGACTAAATTGTTGCCACCACCAAGTTTTCAATTTGGTGGGGGTGCAAAAACGCCGATTATTCAGACGCTCCTGCGTCGCTAACGCTGCGAAGCACCGCCAGTCATACAGAAAACATTGCTGAATTCTGACTCCTGACTCCTGAATTCTGTTCGATAAAGAATCGAAGGAAAAAACTGGGTGGTTAACAACGAATTTAAACAAGAACTTAACACTGCATAAAATGACTTGCATAAAATATAAAATTGGCGGACAAAATTTTTGCCTTGTAACTAGAGATATTCTAGAGGATCTTGTTCAGGAGCCTAAAGAGTAAGACGAATACAGGTGATTTTCGACTATTTGCTAGGTAAAGGTAGATTTTAGTTAATTTAAGCATCATACTTACGTATTTAAAACGTATTATGTTAACTTACTAACAAAATACTTGCGTACTTAAAACATATTATTTTAACTTATGCTGTAATAGCTTAGTTTTTGAATCAAAATTAGCTCCATATTATTGCTCGATATAATCGAATACTTCGTCCTTTTGTTCGCAAGCTATTTATTTAGAATCGCTGTAAATTAACTAAATATTTATTTTTGCGTATTCATTTCTCTATGATAGATTTCGGCTGTTTGAGCGGCAATATTTGACCAATTTAAATCTTGCTGACAACGAGCTAGTGCGGCAGTTTGCATACTTTGTTGCAAGCTGCGATCGCGTAACAAACAAATAATAGCATCCGCTAGAGTTGGAACATCACGGGGTGGAACTAACAAACCATCTTTTTTGTGCTGAACTATCTCACTCAATCCCCCCACATCAGTAGCTACGATCAGCGTTCCCATTCCATAAGACAAGGCTGCCACACCACTTTGAGAGGCTTCGATATATGGCAAAACTGTTACTGTGCTACGTTGAAATAGATTACCTACTTCTTCAAGGGGGATAAACTCATTAATAATCTCGTAGCGTTTTTCATCATAACCATTAGGGAAATACTGGCTAATGTTTCCTCCCCTTCCAGCAATAATCAGCTTGACTTCAGGTATAGATTCAGCAATTAAGGGCATAGCATCAAGCAAATATTTTAATCCCTTATAGGGTAAGATACGTCCAAAAAATAGCAAAGTATATGGCTCACGGACTTGAATATTTTTATTACCTCGACGCTGATACAAACTACCAAGTTCCCCATGAGGTAAAACATTGACTTTCTCTTGAGGTATACGAAATTGTTCAATAAGAATGTTTTTTAGTTGATGAGTATGGACAATCAACTGTTGTGAACGGTAGAAACTAATACGTCTGGTATACTCAGAACCAAACACACTCATATTATCCCCTGGGTGACGAAATACATCGTGGATAGTTGTCACCAATGGCGGCATTTTGTTGAGTAACAAAGTCCAATCGTACCAAGGATCGTTAGTTTCCTGTACATGTAAAACATCTGGCTGTATATCTTTGATGATACGCATCATAGCGCTCATAGACAATAAGTTGCGTGGGTCGCGAATCCGTGGTTTTTTAAAGCTAATGACGCGGATTCTGGAGTCAAGAACATTGCTACAGACATTTGAGACTTTTTCCGGCTGAATTAGCGTTAAATCAACATATTTAACCAGACTGTTTGCTAATTCGATGGTGTAGTCTTCAAAGGAAAAATGTAGTAAAGCAACCTTGATCATAAAATTAAATTTTTATACAATATTTATTTGTTGATCAGACTTTTATCACTTTATATTTTAAATTTCTATATTTTTTCTGAACTCATACTGAATAATTTTACCCATACAGCCCGGACACCTCCGAACTTATTGATCACTAAGAAACCAGCAAGCAAACTATAAACGCAAGTTAAGATAAGCAAAACAAATATAAAGTCTAGTCTAAATTCTTGTAGTATTAACAATACCAATACCATACCAGCGCTAATTAGCAGGGGACGGCGTATTATTCGCCATACACGCAATGAAAATAACTTACTATAAACAGCATATATGAGTAATGTAAAACCAGTAAAACCCATTGCTAATTGCATAAACACTGCACCCATGAGTTTATATTGTGAAATCAATACTACACCTGATAATATTCCAACAATATTAGTAACGATAACCTGCCGTAAGTTAAATTTTTCAAATCCATTAGCTAAAAGTAGATAGACAAATGTCCGCACAAATGGATAGGTAATGAGCGATAAAGAACTTATCTTCAAAACTAAATTTACTTGATTGAAATTTGGGTCTTTATAAATAAATGTTATTAAATCATTTCCCAGAAAAATTATTACAACAATAAGTGGCAATGATACACACAAAAGCATTTCTATAACGTTTTCAGTAATCTGACGCAACTTTTCCAATCCTAAAGGTACTGCCTTTGTCATAACAGGAAAAGCAGCCATACATATACTATCGCAAACCAATGTGAAGGGCAGCATCAATTGTCCGATTACACCATAAAGACCAACCATCAATTCACTTCCTAATAGTGAGATAATTAAAATGGCCATTCTACTACTAACTATGCCTACTGCATCAGTAAGCATAAATGTTCGAGCAGATTTAAATAAGTGCAATACAAAATCTTGCTTAATTTGCCATTTTGGCTTAATTACTCTTGTAAGCAAAACCCATTCAATTACAAAAACTAAAGTTTCGGAAATTGCTAAAATTCCAGCTAAATAATTTACTCCATAATTCAGATGCAGAAACCAGAGCATTACTGGTAAACGTAAGACGTAGACTGGCACTGTAGAGATAGAAATCAAATTCATTCTCTCTTGAGCCTGAAAAATTGCCTCCGTGATGTTAGAAAGCGAAAACGGAATTATTGTTAATCCCATGATGTAGCAAGTCATTGAAGTGTCTGAATTATATGGCAGTAAAAACACCACAACGACCTGTGCTACATAAGCAATAACGCTTAAAAGTATTTGCAAGAAAGTACCACTCACTAGGTAAACAGGCATTTCTTGTGGATTGCGAGACAGTTCTCGTGTAAACAAGGTTCTTAGACCCTGCGAAGCAATCACCATAAAGATGTAGTAGTAGCTAAATGCTAGTAGATATCTCCCTAATTCATACGCTCCTAGAGTACGAGCTATGGATGCCACTAACACAAAGCTTGTGATACTTTGTACTAACCGATTGATCAACAATGAGAGAGAATTTGTTAGTAGTTTTCGTTGTCCCATTGTCTGTAAGCTATAGTTAAATTGATACTAAGATGAACTTGTTTGCAATATTTTATATTTTATTTTTGGGCAACTAAAAAAATATTGTCTGCAAACAAATAAACTTTTCTCAACAATTTACTAAAAGAACGACGCAGTTTTTTACTAGGAATTACGAAAAGAGCATTTTCCACAATCAACATCAGATTCAAATAGAAAACACCAATTCCTATTATTTCTTCTTCTTTTTTAATGCCCAGTATAGATAAAATTTTTGTCAAGTTAGCTGGAACAGCGCAATAAATACGCTTATATCCAGCCATCTTTAAGGAATCATATAATTCACTATATGTGTACTCTTTCAGATGCATACATTGAGGATTATCATAGCCAAAAACTAATGATATATCGTGAGGTCCTGTATGACAATGAGGTGTTGTAAAAATGTATTTTCCTTGATTAACGAGAATTTTATAAGCACTTTTAAAGTGTGTAATTAAATCGTCTGGATGAAAATGCTCAATAACTTGATTAGATACGACTAAATCATAAAATTCAGTTGGTTCAAAATGGTCTAGATGTACACCATCAGAGTTGCCCCAAGACAAGTTAAGTAACGTATCAGTTACATGTTTTGAACCACGTTCTCTTGTAACTTCTGTAGCTTTGCATTCAAATCCACATTTAGCTAAATATGCTATCATCTTTCCTTTACCAGAACCAACCTCATAAATTTTCTTGGGTGGAGAGCCTATCATTTGTAGCCAAGTTTTATATCTCTCTATGGTAGGTGTGCTATCTACCACAAAAGAATTTTGCCATTCTAATTTACTATAAAGAGTAGTATAGGCTTGCTCAAATACTTCCCATCGATTTTCTGGGTTCGATTCTAAAAGGTCTTTTGTCAATTTTCTTTCTAGCTCCCAATGTTCAAGGATCATTTGCTCCGTAATTTCTGCCTCAGCAGGGATGCAGTAGTTGCGTTTATACCGAGTTATTAGCTCAAGTCCTCTGGGTTCCATAATTAAACTCCTTTAGTTTTACGGGTTGATGTCGAAATGAAATAAAGCAAAGCTTTTTATCCCACTTTATGCTTTTTAATATTTAGATAAAAACATTTTGTCTTAGACCCTGGTAGCCTTATGTATGGATTCAAAGCTAGCTTTTGCAATTTTTAAATTCAGTATTTAATAATTGGTTAGATACAGATCAGACTAATGGAAAAAACTAAATTTATTAGAATCAAAAACATCATTTCTTCACTAAGTTACTTATCTTTACTAAGTTACTTGTTTTTTTCATACTACACTTTTAGTATGCACCTTCTTTTTTCAAAACTACCATAAATGTTTTGAGGAGAATTTCAAAGTCTAACCCAAGCGACCAATTTTCGATGTAGTTAAGATCAAGATTAATAACTTGTTCAAAATCTAAAATATCTGAGCGACCTGAGACTTGCCAAAGACCTGTAATACCAGGTAAAACTTCATGCCTAATAAAATGATGTTCAGAAAACTTATCTACATCTCTAGTAGGTAAAGGGCGAGGTCCTACTATACTCATTTCTCCGAAGATAACATTAAAAAGTTGGGGTAATTCGTCTAAGCTGTAACGACGCAGGAATTTTCCAACACGGGTAATGCGAGGATCATCTTTAATTTTAAAGATAATTCCATCTTTCGTTTCATTTAAAGCTTCTAATTCTTTCTGTAATTTTTCCGCATCAGACCTCATCGTTCTGAATTTCCAGACTTTAAACTGTTGCCCATGTAAACCTATACGAGTTTGTCTGTAAAACACTGTACCGGAAGAATCCAGTTTTATAGCTATAGCTATAGCTATATAAATAGGAAAGGACAACATTACAAATAAAGTCGCTAAACAGAAGTCACAACTACGCTTTATCCAAAAATCTTTACCTGTAATTATCGGACAATCCAAGCTCAGACAAGGCATTCCCCCTATTTTATTAAACTCTACATTCTTATAAATTGGCTTTAATTCCATCGGTAAAATATGTACTTGGATGCCAGATGCTTGAAATAACCAGCATAAAAACATTCTATTTTTTAGAGCATCCCAAGATATAAAAACTTCTGTTATACCTAATTGATTAAGTTGATTCAAGGTTTGCTGACGTTGATATCTGTCTAATGCATTAGCATGTGCAGTTCCAGATACAATGTAGTGCTTTTCTTTTTTGATAAAGCTAGCAATCTGCTCATGATCTTGAGGATCACAAATGATGAAGACAGAAGAACGAACTATTTTCTTCTGCTTACGGAGATATTCAAGAGTAATATTGACAGCGTATCTACCAGTACAAATAAACAATATACTCAGCAACCAAGATAATAAAATTAGTCTTGGGCGTGTAATATCAATAATTGGTTGATACAAAACACAAACAAGTAGTATTAATCCATGAGCAAAAGTTAGCGATTTGATAATATTCAAATAGTCATAGCGTTTTTGACCTTCTCGATAAATACCTTCGAGAGCTAGCGATCCTATTTGAATCCCAATCGTGATTAAAATTGGTAAGTAATTACTAGGTATATCCCAAGCAAAATTGCCATAATCAGATTGATATCCAGCGAAAACCCAAGCTAAGGATAAAAGAGTATAGTCTACTAAAAACAGTGTGATTAATCTTAACCACCACGAACCCTTGCGTACCTTGACCAATGAAGATGCACGTAAATCTAAAGGCACTTCACTCAATTTATTTGTTGCAATGCTTTGATTACTCATAGTTAGTAACAGTTGGTGTAGTTAAAATTTGATGAAAAACTATACAATTGGGCTATCTCACGTTTGACTTTTAAAGAAATCTCTCCTTTATAGTCTACATATTAATCATTTTCTTCAGAGTAACTTTAAGTTCTTGATCAAAAGCATCTTCCAGGATTGGTTTGAGTGTGGCGACTATCCGAAGTCTTAGATTTTTTTGCAGGATAGCATCCAGTGTTTTCTGAAAGTTTTGAGCTTTAATGCCAAGGAAAAGATTTGTTGTTGAGCTAAGTTATTGTTAAATACAATTCCTGGCATTTTATAGTAAAGCAGGTAAAGTAAAAATATTAGAATTTTTAAGGTAGGTAATAAATAGTTGGGCTTAGTGATTGCAGATTATTGCTTCCAGAGTAGAGATACAATGATATCTCTTTACGAATTACTGTAGCATATCTACTTATACTGGCTCAGTTCTGCTTAGAACAGGTTTTGTTTGTTTACGCATAATTACTGATTAACAAAACTTACACACATAACATATAACGAAATGCACCAAAAGTTTGACAATTGTTACAAAGCTTAACATAAATAAACATCGTGGCTGAACTTGGGTCAGCTTCATGGGCATCTCTAGATAATTGGTCACAGACTAGTGAGAATAAATTTTAATAACTGGAAGTAGAATTAGCAATGTGTGGTTTATGTTAGTCTTGTTAAATCTGCATTCTAGACATTTTTGCCTCCTGATAAAGAGTTATTTTTTCTGATATATTTTGGACTGTTATAATCTTGATTATCAAAAAAATTAGACCTTTCGCACAGTAGTATTACCATAAAACAATCAACACTGGATTTGCTGCAAGTCTTTAGTTTTTAGCCAAATAGCTTGAATGGGTGTTTGCTGGGAGAATAAGTAAAGATTTATTCTGTATCTTAGGTTACACTGTCATGGGTGTGAAATCCATGTGCAAGGTTTTAGCTTTATGTATGCTTTATATATAGTAAGATGAAACTCACTTGACGATGGGTTCACTGAGTCAGCATCAAAAAATGTAACTATCTAAAGAAAGATAAACGAGGCTAAAACCCAATACGGTTCAGTTAAGGGCTAATTGTACAAAATTGTGGGTTTACGAGACGCGATAAATCGCCGTCTCTACAAGTGTTTTGGTCTTATCTGAACTGTATTGGGCTAAAACCCTCTTTTTTCCTACTTTCTGCCTCTTTGAAGTTTCTATGCCTGCGTCGGGCTACCCCAACACAGGAAGCCGACGCTCTAACTTCTCTCTGGCTCCTGCCTGATTGCAATGAAAAATCTTTACACTGATTTACTTAACTATTTTAGCAAATCATAATTATAGCTTTACACGATTTTTACATATGCAGAATCACAATGAAGATTCGGTAATAATTATTTTTTCTCTCAGTAATTTTTTATAAAAAAGGATAGAGTCTCTTCAGTATTGAATTTTATCTATTGTAATTTTATAAAGAAACAAAAAATTATTTTTCAACTATTGAACTAAAGCTAAATTAGCTAATATAAAGTCTTATCTGTGTTTATAGTTAATAATTTAAGATTAAAAGTATGAGAATTGTTATATTGATTGCCAATCAATTTGCTAGACATTTAAATACCTGTTTTATTTGAAGATGTATATGAAAACTGCTTGCTAAAAAGCAGATTTGGTATGTCTTTGAGGAAGCAAGCTACACACAGCGACCCCCTCTGAAGGCTATCTAGGATTTGTTTCCGAGCCAGTAGCTTCTACTCTGAAGGATTTGTGTGCAGCCTCAGTTGGTATAAACACATATACAATAAATAATAAAATAAAAAATGGCATTTCCTGATGGAGTTGATATATAGAAAATGCAGATAAGTAGCCAGACTTCAGATTATAAGCAAAATATTCCGTCAGATACCTTAACTCACATCATCGGCACTCAAGTTCTACAGGAATGGAATGATACCCAAGTCGTTTATCATCAGGCTCTATGCATCCATCAAATGTTTGAGATGCAAGTAGAGCGATCGCCCCAAGGCATTGCTGTAGTATATGAGAATACACAACTTACTTATCAGCAGTTAAACCAGCGGGCAAATGAACTAGCGCACTACCTACGTACTTTAGGTGTTGGGCCTGATGTACTTGTGGGCATTTGCCTGGAGCGCTCCTTGGAGATGATCGTAGGACTACTGGGCATTCTGAAAGCTGGAGGCGCTTATGTGCCTTTAGATCCAACATATCCCTCAGAACGTTTAGCTTTCATCTTGGAAGACACCCAAACACCAGTATTGTTAACCCAAGAGAAATTGGTCAAGAACTTGCCACCGCATCAGGCGCAAGTAATTTGTCTGGACTCAAACTGGCAAGGGAATATCCCAAACAGTCAAGAAAATCCTGTAAATGAAACGACGGCTGAGAATCTCATCTATGTAATCTACACATCTGGTTCTACAGGACAGCCCAAAGGTGTAATGATCCCTCATCGTGGGATTTGCAATCAACTCCACTGGAAGCAAACAACCTTTGGATTAACTCACGCAGACAAAGTTTTACTGACTATTTCTTTTAGTTTCGACCCTTCAGTGTGGCAGATATTCTGGCCATTGTGTTTTGGAGGGCAGTTATTCATGGCTCGCCCTGGTGGACATAAAGACCCTGCCTACATTGTACAGGTAATTACTGAGCAGCAAATCACCGTTTTGGCCTTAGTACCTTCCATCCTCCGTGTCTTACTGGAAGAGAAGGGAATTGAGAATTGCCGATTTCTCAGACACATTATCTGCGGTGGTGAAGCTTTACCTGGCGAACTCATAGAACGTTTCTTTGCTCAATTGAATTTGGATAATGTTCTACATAATTGTTATGGCCCGACAGAAGCTTCCATTGATACCACTTTCTGGACTTGCCAGCGCGGCACTAATTACACCATTGCTCCCATTGGTCGCCCGATTACTAATGCAGAGATTCACATCCTCAATGAAAACTTACAGCCAGTTCCTATTGGTGAATCAGGTGAACTGCATATAGGCGGTATTGGTTTAGCGCGAGGCTATCTTAACCGTGCAGAATTGACCACAGAGAAGTTCATTGTCAACCCTTTTAACTCTGAACCTGGGGCACGTCTTTACAAAACTGGGGATTTGGCGCGTTATTTGAGCGATGGTAATATCGAATTCCTTGGTCGGATTGACTACCAAGTAAAGATTCGTGGCTTCCGTATTGAATTGGGAGAAATTGAAGCCAGATTAGGTCAACATCCGGCACTGACACAGGCTTTAGTCATAGCCAGAGAGGATGTTCCTGGGGACAAGCAACTCGTGGCATATATTGTTGCTAGTCCAGAGCAAATTCCTAGTCAGGTTGAATTGCGTCGCTTTTTGGAAGGTCAACTACCTGAATACATGGTGCCCGCTTCCTTTGTATTTTTGGACACCTTGCCACTAAATCCCAATGGGAAAATAGACCGTCAGGCTTTACCAGCACCGGATACATTTGCTCTTAGTCTATCAACTAACTTTGTCCCACCTCAGAATCCTAGAGAAGAAGTCTTAGCTACCATCTGGGCAACAGTTTTGCGTCTGGAACAAGTAGGCATCCACGACAATTTTTTTGAGTTGGGAGGTCATTCACTGCTGGCCACTCAAGTAATGTCTAGGGTTCGCCAAGCCTTTCGGATAGAAATACCGTTGCAACTTTTGTTTGAGAATCCCACGATCGCTACTTTAGCTCAAGCGATGCCTACGGCAACCCGAAACGGGAACGCCCAAAATCAGACTCAAGACAATGATCCCCAAAATCAGACTATTCCTCAAGTAGCCAACCGCGAGTCAGCCCCTTTATCCTTTGCCCAACAGCGAGTGTGGTTTTTGCAGCAGTTGCAACCCAACAGTCAAGCATATATCGTCTCAAATGCACAGCGCTTAACAGGCAAGTTAAATGCAGATATATTGCAAAAGTCACTAGATGCGATCGTTGTTCATCATGAAGCACTGCGAACAAACTTCATCTCATCACTTGATGGTAGTCCCATACAAGTAATTGGTACGCCTCGGCCAGTGGAACTCAAGGTAATTGAGGTAACACAGGAGCAAGTGGAATGTCTGCTAAACCAAGAGGCGCAACGCCCCTTCAACTTAGAAACTGACTTGATGCTGCGAGCTACATTGCTCCAAATAGACCAACAGCAACATGTACTCCTGTTAGTCATGCACCACATCGCCTCAGATGGGTGGTCAATAGGTATTCTCTGGCAGCAGTTAGCAGCTGTTTATGAAGCCTTATTGAGTGGTAAGCCTTCTCCCCTGGCAAAATTGCCCATTCAGTATGCCGATTTTGCCGTCTGGCAACACCAATGGCTATCGGATGAAATACTTTCTAGCCAAATCAACTACTGGAAAACCCAGTTAGCAGGTGCTAATACTGTATTAGAATTACCAACCGACCGACCACGGCCACCAGTTCAAACTTACCAGGGAACAGTGCAATCCCTGATGCTACCCCAAACCCTGAGTGCATCGCTAAAAAAACTCTCACATCAGCAGGGTGTCACCCTATTCATGACATTGCTGGCGGCTTTTGGGACAACACTGCACCGCTACACTGGGCAAGAAGATATTCTCATCGGTTCTCCGATTGCTGGTCGCAACCAAGTTGAAACCGAAGGGTTGATTGGGTTCTTTGTCAATACCTTAGCCATACGTACTAACCTTTCAGGCAACCCAAGTTTCCGGCAGTTACTTAGTCAAGTTCGAGAAGTAACACTAGGAGCTTATGCTCACCAAGACCTGCCCTTCGAGAAGCTAGTAGAAGAACTACAGCCAGAACGAAATCTGAGCCATTCACCGTTGTTTCAGGTAATGTTTGCCTTCCACAATACTCCAAGCGAACTCTGGGAACTTCCGGGATTGAACATTACCCCTCTAGAAGTCCATAACGGCGCAGCAAAGTTCGATCTCACCCTCGACCTGGAAGAAACTTCAGAGGGGATCAAAGGTGGAATTGAATACAACACAGATTTATTCGATGCTACAACTATTGCTCGAATGCTAGGGCATTTCCAAACTTTACTTGAAGGTATTGTCGCCAATCCAGAACAGCATATTTCAGATTTACCTCTGTTAACAGTAGCCGAACAGCATCAGCTACTCAAAGAGTGGAATAATACTGAAGCTGACTATGATTTATCTCAATGTCTGCACCAATTATTTGAAGCGCAGGTAGAGAAAACACCAAATGCGATCGCTGTAAAATTTGCAGACAAGCATCTTACCTACAATGAGCTAAATTGTCGCGCCAATCAGCTAGCAAACTACTTGCAAACCTGTGGAGTCCAGCCAAATGTACTCGTAGCCATTTGTGTTGAGCGTTCCTTAGAAATGGTTGTCGGATTGTTAGGGATTCTCAAGGCTGGTGGCGCTTATGTACCTATTGATCCCGAATATCCTCAAGAGCGTATAGCATATATGCTAGAGGATTGTCAAGCTCCAGTGCTGCTCACCCAAAGTAGTTTAGTGGAGCATCTACCCGGAAAAACTCAGAAAATTTGCTTGGATACCGAGTGGGAAACAATCTCACAACAAAGCGATCGCAATCCCAATTCCAGCGTCAAGCCTCTGGATCTAGCTTATGTAATTTACACCTCTGGTTCCACCGGCAAACCAAAGGGCGCAATGAACACCCATCGGGGAATTTGCAATCGTTTACTGTGGATGCAAGACGCTTACCAACTAAATGCAACTGATAGCGTTCTGCAAAAAACGCCTTTTAGTTTCGACGTTTCCGTTTGGGAGTTTTTCTGGCCCCTATTGGCAGGGGCGCGTTTAGTGATGGCTCAACCAGGCGGACAGCGAGATGCGACTTACTTAATCAACACCATCGCCCAAGAGAAAATTACAACACTGCATTTTGTACCCTCCATGTTGCAGATATTTCTAGAAACCAAAGGGCTAGAATGTTGCAAATCTTTAAAACGGGTATTTTGTAGTGGCGAAGCCTTACCAGTTGACCTTCAGGAGCGGTTTTTTCAGCGGATGGGATGTGAACTACACAACCTTTACGGCCCTACCGAAGCAGCAATTGATGTCACATTTTGGCAGTGTCAAACAGAGAGTAACTTAACAAGTGTACCGATTGGGAGAGCGATCGCTAACACTCAACTTTATATCCTCGACTCCCATTTGCAACCAGTTCCCTTGGGTGCGAAAGGCGAACTTTATATTGGTGGTGTTGGAGTTGCTACAGGTTATCTCAACCGTCCAGACTTAACAGCCGAGCGATTTATTTCCCATCCTTTTAACAAAGGCGAAAAGCTTTACAAAACTGGAGACTTAGCCCGTTATCTTCCCGATGGCAACATTGAATACATCGGGAGAATTGATCATCAGGTAAAAATTCGTGGTTTCCGCATTGAACTTGGAGAAATTGAAGCTTTACTAGCACAACACCCTGGCATACAGCAAACTGTCGTCACAGCTAGATTTGATAATCCACAAAACCAGCGACTAGTCGCCTACATCGTTCCTCACCCAGAACAGACACCAACCATAGACGAACTGCGGCACTTTCTCAAACAAAAATTGCCAGAATATATGGTGCCTAGTGCTTTCGTTTTACTAGACACCCTACCCCTAACCCCCAACGGCAAAATCGACCGTCGCGCTTTACCAGCACCAAACTCAACAAAGCTTGATTCAGAAAACACCTATGTAGCTCCTCGTGATGAATTAGAATTCCAACTGACCAAAATTTGGGAACAAATTCTGGGTGTCCAACCCATTGGCGTCAAGGATAACTTCTTTGAGCTAGGAGGACACTCGATATTAGCAGTAAAACTGTTTTGGCAAATTGAGAAGACATTTAAGAAAAATCTACCTCTTGCGATTCTCTTCCAGTCAGGTACCGTAGAGGCTCTAGCTAAAATCATCTGCCAAGAAGAAGATTTAACAAAAAACTTGGCTTCAGTAAATACCTTGGACAAATCAAAACCTGCCTGGTCATCCCTGGTAGAAATTCAACCCAATGGTTCCAAGCCACCTTTTTTCTGTATTCACGGACTGGGTGGAGAAGTTTTGTGTTTCCGTGAATTGGCAGTGCATCTAGGTTCAGAGCAACCATTCTACGGACTACAGCCACAAGGGTTAGATGAAAAATACCCTTTCCATACGCGGATTGAAGACATGGCAACTCACTATATTCAGGAAATACAGACCCTTCAGCCCAAGGGGCCTTATTTTTTGGGAGGTTATTCTTTTGGAGGTATAGTTGCTTTCGAGATGGCTCAACAACTCCAAGAGCAAGGTGAACAAGTTGGTATTCTAGTTATGCTTGATAGTTGTCGTCCAGGTTATAGTTGGCGGGCATCATTTCTCAAGCGAGGTTTTTTGCATTTAAAGAATATGCTTCAACAAGGGCCTAGCTATCTTTTGCAAAAGGCTGTGAAATGGAGCTATTGGCGTAAGCGGCATCTCCGAAATAAATATAACCGTTACTTGGAAGAGTTACTGAATTTACCTGAGAATGACAAGCACTTAAAGAGTATAGATGCTAATACTCAAGCCATTAGTGAATATATCTTCTCACCTTACCTTGGTCAAGCTATTCTCTTGCGGACAGAGGATGAGAATCGAAGTGAAGCTGTGGGCACACAATACGATCCTCAATTCGGCTGGGATGAGATAGTAAATGGAGAATTAAATATCCATTACCTTCCCGGATCTCACCTTGGAATACTTAAAGAACCCCACGTACAGGTGTTAGCAAAAATATTGGGAAATTGCTTAACTCAGGCGCAGTCTCCAAAGAATTAATTTGAACTTTTTCCCTCGATTCAGGATTTCGAGGGTACGACCGTCAATCGAAGGGTTTTCGAGACGCGATAAATCGCCGTCTCTACAAGTTTTTTGGTCTTATCTGAACTGTATTGTGGTATAATTTTACTTTTTTAGATTTTGGTAGATATACAGTGAAGATATTGTATTTAAATCTATTTCTTTACGCTCATCGTCATTGTCATTAGTATTTTTAAACAGAACTGTAAACGCACCAGCACCTAACTTATCTTGAGGAAACATCCGATAACAATGCATCGTAGTTAAATGCGACTGATATTTGGCTAAATTACTAATTTCTATTGCCTGAAAATGGGGAAAGCGTTCCAAAAACCATTCACATACTTGCTCATTTTCTTCGGGTGAATATGTACAAGTCATATAAGCAAGATAGCCTTGTGATGAAACAATTTTCGCCGAGTTAGCTATAATGCGCTTTTGTCGATTTGCACTCTTATTAATAGCAGTTGGGTGAAAACATCCAGGCGCTTTTTCACCTTTAGCAAGTAAAGATTGTCCAGTACAAGGAGCATCTACTATTACTAGATTGCTAGAGCAGGGAAAAATTTGAGCAAATATACTCGAATCTCTATTAACCACTGCACTAGGGCTAATCTGGCAACGCTTCAAATTAGAAATTAGCATTCCCAGACGTTTGCCAATTACTTCATTACTGATGATTAAGTCAGGTTGTAAAGCTTTCCATGCGAAGATACTTTTACCTCCTGGTGCAGCACACATATCAAAAACTAAACGCACTGACTGAGGAATAGCTAACAAAGTAGTAGCTGCAAACACCGAAGAAAAATCTAAACAATAAAAATATCCTTTTTCATGCAAGGGATGCCGTCCGGGTTTTTCTCCCAAAGATAAGCGGTCTATAGATTGTGGTTGCCAAGAAGTTGGTGTTTCCACTGCAAAAGGCAAAGTTTCTGACTTTTCTTGACACCAAAGAATACTTGGTGAAAAAGGCTGAGGATTCATCAAAGCCTCAATAAATTTTTCTTGATCATCTAGATTAGTGAACAAACGTCGCGAGACTTTAAGTAATAAATTAGAAGGTTTTTCCATGTGAATAAATATAATACCAATTTTCAATTATCTGTAACTTAAGTTTCTTAATTACGAATTACGAATTACAAATTTATAGGTTGTATCACAATCCAAATAAAACTGTTACACAAGAACAATGTAATTAAGGCTTTTGGCTTCATACTCAAAATATAATGACCGCCATTGGGATCGCAATGGCCAAGCTACCCCACTGCACCGGAGAAGGTCATGTTCTTAGATAGTTTTCAGGAAAAATTACGCAAACAAGCACAACTATGGAGGGATGAAGGATTAATTAGTTCTTCGCAATATGAGCAAATAGCAGAGCGTTATCAATTTAAAAACCTGGAAGCTGCTGCACGCGATCGCAACAAAGCGATCGCAATTGCTGTAGGCAGTGTACTTTTATGCTTAGGCATAATTACCTTTGTATCAGGAAACTGGCAAGGAGGATCGCGAGAAGTCAAATTTATTCTGATGATAAGTTTGTTTTTTGCGATCGCAATCACTGGATTTTACAGTTGGAGACCACCTGAAGGAAAGAAGCCAGAACGAAGCAAACGCATACTGGGAGAAGGGCTGCTAATTTTAAGCGCCTTCATCTTCGGTGCAAATTTACTGCTAATGGCCCAGATGTTCAATATCACTGGTTCAGCTTCCCAACTGTTTCTCGCCTGGGGGTTGGGTGTTGTGGTGATGGCCTTCAGTTTGTCCTTAAATTCTTTAGGAGTTCTGTCAATTGTCCTCGTGGAAATTGGCTATTGGACGGGATTAGAAGACTTGTGGTACGCTTCAGGTGAGTTAACTTGGTCGCGCCTAGTAGTCCAGCATATGCCTTTGTTGGCATGGCTGGTATTTGTACCCTTAGCCTACTTCTGTCGATCGCGTTGGATTTTTGGTCTAGCAGCCTTTGTTTTTGCTAGTTCCTTACAAGCCAACCTTAATCCTCTGCCACTGCTGAATTATGCTGATATAGCCCCTTGGGTGGCATCTTTTGCTTTTGCACTCCCACCTGCATTATTCTGGAGTTATGATGACCTGCTGTTTCCAACCATAAATTACAGGTTGTTTCAATCTCTAGCCCGTAATTTAGCGTTGGTAAGCTTCGGCGTTGTCTTTTACATTCTGTCTTTTCGTTGGGTCTGGGAATCTCCATATAGTTTTAATCAGCCAACGAATTTGACAAACTTGTTCGAGTCTCTGCCGATCATCGATTTGGGGATTCTCAGCGGCTTGGCGGTATTGCAATGGTTGTTTCTACTGCGCCAAAGAAATAACCCTCCGCGTCGAGAAGTAATTTTCACGACTGCTGTCATTAGTACATTTCTTGTCTTTATTACCCTAGTACCTTTTTGGCATCAAACTATCAGCCGGATTGATGAACTTGGCATTTTTATTTTCAATGTACTTCTTGCAACATTAGCTTGGGGACTAATTCAAGAAGGATTGAAATTAAGTAACAGAAGTTCCTTTTGGGGCGGTATGCTGTTATTAACACTGCAAATTATCAGTCGCGTGCAGGAGTACGATACAGACTTACTTTTTAAGTCTTTGGTCTTCGTCCTGTGCGGTTCTGCTTTAATTAGCGCCGGACTCTGGTTTGAACGCCGCCTACCTGGTGGTAGCTCTACAAGTAAAAAGTAGTGCAAAAGATGAAAGAATTCAGGAGTCAGAATTCAGGAGTCAGAATTCAGGAAAAGTTCACTAAATCTAAAATTGAATGATTCCTAACTCTTAACTCCTAACCCCTAACTCCTAACTGAAAATCTCTGTAAGTTAAAGTTTTTAAAGTTTCTCTGCGTCAGTCCTAATCTCATTACTTTGACCTCCTCAAGACCTCTGCTTTTTAGGACTACGCTCATGACTAATAGTTCTTCTGAATCTAAAAATAAAACCTTGTCTCCCGAAGCCGAATTCTCCAGTAAGGTGACTTTTCGGGATTACTTGATTGCCACTGAACAAAAATCGAATAAGCCCTTACCTTTTTGGCGGTTACTAGCTCCCCTGGCGCTGCAAACGGGGTTAATTATGGCAGTACCAGCCCAAGCGGTTTATACAGATGTGACAGGTAAGACGGTGATTTTGCAAACCGTACCTGTAGATCCTAGCAATGTGCTTCAAGGTAACACCTTAGCGTTAGATTACAACATATCCCGTACCGCAAATTTGAGCAGACTGCCTGGTTGGCAACCATTAGTCAGCAAAGGTCGTGGAAGTGGCAGAAGATTGCCTGAAGGAACTAACATCTATGTGATCTTGCAAGAGCAACTATCCTCTGGTCGGGGTGTTCCTAGAGCTTGGAGACCGTTACGAGTAACTAGCGATCGCCCCACAACTCTTAGAGCCAACCAAGTAGCCTTAAAAGGTGTTTATCAGGATGGCTCTGTTAACTACGGCTTGGAAACATATTACATCCCAGAAAACCAACGTCAGCAAATTCGGAACGACTTGCAAGCACAACGCGCTCGCAGGGGACAAGTACCACCCATTGTGGTAAAGGCGAAAGTAGATCCACAGGGTAAAGCAGTGCCAGTTAGTATGTGGGTGCGCGATCGCAACTATCGCTTTTAAGCTCTTAGGCAAATAAACATTGCATGTTTACACGCCAAGTTTTTTTCCAAAGTTCTGAGCGTCGGCTTCCAACGCTCAGAACTTTCTGTTTGTCATTAGATATTTGGTGAAAAAGAATGTAGAGATGCGATAAATCGCGTCTTTAAAAACCAATTATCTACACCAATAACCCTTAACCCAAACCTATTGTCATATATCGCCCAAAACACTTGTAGAGACGGCGATTTATCGCGTCTCGAAAACCCAATTGTAATGATATATCGCCTACATTTAGGATGAAATAGTCCTGGATTAGAGACTTCCAAGAAATAAATTATCCAATATCGTGGGGTGGGCATCTTGTCCGCCCAGTTCATAGGGTGGGCATCTTGCCCACCCCACAAGAATTAGTTGAGTCTTTTTTTTTTATTTATTTGTCAGTCCTTTACAGCAAAGACTCAAAACAGTATATTTCAGAGTAAGATTATCAGCAGGTTTTCGTTGCTGATAATATATGATTTTCCGTGGATTGAGTCGAAAAACAAGGCTAATATTTACGAGATTTTTACCGCTAGTGTTCATAGCAGTAATTGCAATTTGGCAACTTTCCTCAACACAACCCCAGTTATTACAGCAAGAAAGCAATTACGCGATCCATATTCAACAAAAATTTAATCAATCTGGTTTTTATCCCGTTGCCCAAATTCCATCTGCAAACATTTATAAACCTATTGGCGACTGGGTAGGAAGGTTAATTTTACCAACGAAACAGCAATTACAAGATGGTTTAGATTGGGTGTGGATAGAAGTTCAATATGCACCACCTACAGCCCAAAATTTGGTAGGTAAAATTGTGCGTTTGGAATGGAAAAAGAATAAAGATTTGCTTGCTTTCGATCAAGCGGTAACACAAGATATAAATTTCACTCCTGAAGTGATTAAAAGTCAAAAACAAGGAAATATTCATCCTTTTCGACTAAATGGAGTTCGTCAGGTAGGGATTTTACGCTCTTTGGCTGGTGCAAATCCTGATGATGAAACAATTGTTGCTTTAGATTCAAGTACAATCATTGATGCAAGTAAAGAAAAAGCTATTTTGCAAATTGAACGCGAACCTATTTTGGCAACTGGTAGGTTTTATGGCTTGGTAAAAATAGTTAAACCGATTAAATCTAGTTATAAAAATAGTTTATCTCCAGAGCCAAAACAGGATAACGATTATTTTTTAGTACAGCATTATAATCCGATTTCAAATAAGTTTGATGGTCTTCAAGAAACTATTCGTATTCCCCAACAAATAATAGATCAGCGAAATTTTGCTCCTTCAAGTTTGCAGCAAATCGAACAATCACCTGCTGGTGAAGATGGGTGGTATATTTATGGCGCTCCCGATGCAAAGGGCGTATTTACCGTAGTAGCACTTGCACCTCGTTCTCTATTTCAAATTCAACCCAATCAAATCATTACTGGTGAAGAATTAGGGCTAAATTACATCCGAGATGTAAATTGGCAAAATACCGAGAAAAATAAAGGTAAATTGAATACTGTATTATTAAAATCTGTAGAAACGCAAAATTTACTTAATCAATCTATATCAACATGGCAAGAAGGCAATAAAGCTATTGTTCTACACCTATTTGGTGGAATTGGCGGAAGTAAAGGTGAATCAGTGGGAGTACCTTATACTATCACCGGACATTTTGCTTTTGGAATTGCAGAAGTTGTCCGCGACGAGTTTACTAATGAATTACGCTTCGAGACTAAATACCACCAAATTTATGCCCATAACCCTGATGGCATTATTGCCGGAACGCATACATGGGCTGATTATATGGGTAATTTACAACGTGGTTGGTTAGCAACACGTCCAGTATCGGATATTCTCATCAAATTCGACCCTGTAACGCAGGATTATGATTTTGATGGTGTTAAACTTTCACCTTTAGAAGAATTCCAGCAACAATTAAAGGTAACAATGGCACGTTATCGGGTTGGCGATGGAACTGGTGGCGCAATGGTGTCACCTGCGACTTCATGCGTCCAAGACTCAAACCAAGCACTTTATGCTGCGATATTGGCAATTAAAAACCAAGTTGCTACAACTCCTCAAATTCAAACTTGGGTACGCACAAACCCCAATCACCCGCAAACATTACGCTTTCAGCAGCTAGTTGAATTAGGTCAATCTTTAGAACAACAGTTAGCACCCTTGGGTATAGTTCGCGCTGATTGGCATAGTCAAGCAGGAATACTCGCAGGTACGGGAATAGGAAAAGCATTTCAAGATCGTAGTATTTGGGCTGGTTTGACAACATGGCGAACAATAATGCCTAGACTTGCACACGACGACCTTGCCGCAATATTTTTAAAGCATGGTGCAATTATGCAAGTATTGCGGACTAATCAAGTCGGTGGTTGGGAACCTAATATTACACCCATTGCTCCAACAGTACTTCTGGGACAAATTAAGATTCCCTTTACCAATATTTCACCACTTTCAATTCTTTTAAATCGCACTTTAGCGTCCTTAGTATTTCCAAGGCTAAAAGATTGGTTCGTTGTTGTTGTACTGCTGATAATTTATAGTATTATTGCTCTACTTTATGGTTGGAAATTTGGATTTTTACAGATAGAAGTTTGGTCTGCAAATTGGATTGATAAATGCTTGTTAATACTGCGTTGTCTATTTTCACCTGCGATTGTTGAAGAACTATTTTTTCGCGTTTTTTTGCTTCCTCATCCTAGCGAAATCAACAACTGGCTCCAATGGTCTTTGTGGGCAATAGTGAGTCTATTTTTATTTATTTTGTATCATCCATTGAATGCTAAAACATTTTTTAAAGCTGGAATATCCACATTTTATAATCATATTTTTCTTGTTTTAGCTGCATTTTTAGGAATTATATGTACTGTTGCATATACCCTAACAGGATCTTTGTTTGTAATAGTTTTAATTCACTGGGTTGTAGTAGTAGTTTGGTTAATTGTTTTTGGAGGAATTAGAAAATTAGATAATCATCAAAAAATTCAGTAAGGAGGCAGGAGGCAGGAGTCAGGAGGCAATAATGCTCGGTTAAGGCTAAAACTAGATGCCCATATTTAGCATCACTAAATCTAGGACAACCTTACCCCAGCCGCCTTTTTGCAAAAACCGCAGAATTTTTTATTAGCGATCGCACTACAACTAGTATTCCGCAACACACTTCTAAGGCACAATCAGCACTGGGCAAGGAGAAAGGTTAATCACGCGGGTGGTAACACTATCATCCGCTCCCTCTTCAGTCAAGCCTAGCCCCCGACAGCCCATGATAATTAAATCTGCCCCGATTTCATCAGCAACATCGCAGATAGTAAAAGCTGGTTTGCCTTGCCTTTCCAGGATTTCAGATTGAATTCCTTGCCCAGAAAATAAAGATTGGGCATTTTCTAGCAGTTTAGCAACTACCTCTGGCGACACCATCGGATCGGCACTAGGCGCATCTGGAGGTGGTTCTTCTACCACAGACAGCAGCACCAAGCGACTGCTGTACTTTTTAACTACGTTGGTAACAACGTCAGCAGCTTCCCGCGTTTCCCGACTTTGATCAATAGGAAATAGTACTGTCTTAAATATATCTGTCACTTGGGTACCCCTGACTCCGGTAAAATCTTGATGGTTCTACTTTCAAAACAATAACAAAAAGGCAATCAGGAGAGTTTGGTGTGTCCAAAAAAAGTTTAGCAAGTTTATCTTCGGCTGATATCTCTGGGAAACGTGCCTTAGTGCGGGTTGATTTTAACGTGCCTGTGGACGATCAAGGCAACATTACCGACGATACTCGCATTCGCGCCGCTCTACCAACCATCCAAGATTTGACGCAGAAGGGAGCTAAGGTCATTCTCGCCAGCCATTTTGGCCGTCCCAAGGGTGTGGATGACAAATTACGCCTAACTCCCGTTGCCAAGCGTCTGTCTGAGTTACTGGGGCAAGAAGTCATTAAAACTGATGACTCTATTGGCGATGAAGTTGCAGCTAAAGTTGGCGCTTTGCAAAATGGCCAAGTGCTGTTACTAGAAAATGTCCGTTTTTACAAAGAAGAAGAAAAGAACGACCCAGAATTTGCGAAAAAATTGGCAGCTAATGCTGATTTTTATGTAAATGATGCTTTTGGTACTGCACACCGCGCCCATGCTTCTACAGAAGGTGTGACTAAATTCCTCAGTCCTTCTGTGGCTGGATATTTGGTTGAGAAGGAATTGCAATATCTGCAAAACGCCATTGAAAATCCCCAACGTCCTTTAGCGGCAATTATTGGTGGTTCCAAAGTTTCCAGCAAAATTGGCGTAATTGAAACACTGCTGGAGAAGTGCGACAAGCTGATCATCGGCGGTGGGATGATTTTCACCTTCTACAAAGCCCGTGGTTTGAATGTTGGTAAGTCGTTGGTGGAAGAAGACAAGCTGGAACTAGCGAAGTCTTTGGAAGCTAAGGCTAAAGAACGTGGTGTTGCTTTATTGCTTCCTACAGATGTGGTATTGGCAGATAACTTTGCCCCAGATGCCAATTCTCAAACCGTTAGCATTGAGAATATCCCCGATGGTTGGATGGGTTTGGATATTGGGCCAGACTCGGTGAAATTTTTCCAAGAAGCCCTTGCAGATACCAAAACGGTAATTTGGAACGGGCCAATGGGTGTGTTTGAGTTTGATAAGTTTGCAGCAGGTACGGAAGCGATCGCTCATACCCTCGCCGAAATCGGTAAAACTGGCACAACCACCATCATTGGCGGCGGTGACTCAGTAGCGGCTGTGGAAAAGGTTGGTTTAGCCGATCAAATGAGCCACATCTCCACCGGCGGCGGCGCTAGCTTGGAGTTACTTGAAGGTAAGGTATTGCCTGGAATTGCAGCTTTAGATGATGCGTAATTAGGAATTGGGGACTAGGGACTAGGGACTGGGGAATAAGATTAAAAATACTATTTTCCAATTCCCAATTCCCAGTACCCAATACCTAAGCCACTACATGAGAAAAATATATGCAACCTAAATGGCTGGAATGGACGCAAAAGTTACAAGCGATCGCTCAAAATGGGTTAACTTATTCTGAGGGCGTGTTTGATATTGAACGTTACAAACAATTACGAGCGATCGCCACAGAAATTATGGCGACTTACTCAAATGTAGAACACAGCTATATCCTCGATTTATTTAGCCGTGAAATAGGATATGCAACTCCCAAAGTTGACGTGCGGGCAGCTATTTTCCGTGATGACACTATATTGTTAGTCAAGGAAAGAGTAGACGGGTGCTGGAGTTTACCTGGTGGATGGGCTGATGTTGGTGAGTCGCCCAGTCAGGTAGTTGTGAAAGAAGTATATGAAGAATCTGGATATCAAGCACGCGCTATTAAACTTTTAGGAGTCTATGACAGAAACAAACAGGGACATCCACCATTACCGTTTTATGTCTACAAACTGTTTTTTCACTGTGAACTCATTGGCGGTTCTCCATCATCAAGTATTGAAACTGAAGATGTAGGTTTTTTTCCTGAAGATGGGTTACCAGAACTTTCTATTGGACGTGTGACACCAGCGCAAATCACGCGACTTTTTCAACATTATCGCCAACCAGATTTACCGACAGACTTTGATTAGTAGTTCCTTCAATATTTAATATACTTTGCCAAATTTTTTAGGCAATATACTACTACACAAATTTCCTATCTACACTAATTAACTATCCCTCTTTCGTCACTTTCTTTCGGCAACACAAATTCTGAAACCTTTATTTAAAACCTATCTTCCGCACCCTTAACTGTCACAAAGTGAAATTACGGAGAGAGAAAAGTCAAGAAAGAATAAAAACAGACATTTGAAGTTAAAAAAAGATATGAGCCATCATGAATCAGAAAAAAATGGCATCAAAACTAATTATCAATAAGGAGCAATAAGCACTGGTAGCATTGAGAGAAAGTCTAAGATAAATAAATGAAGATGTTAAAGGCTCAGAGCATAAATGAAACTAATAGAATGAAGTTAAAACATAAATTATTGACATGGTGAAATAGAGCTATTAATCAAAGAGATTAGCTAATTATCCGGCAGAAATTAAATTAATAGAGATAAGAATTATGGGGCTAATTGATAATAAAATAAACAACTATCTGGCAAAAGATTTAGGATAAAATCTCTTTCCTGAGTCCAATTAGAGATGTATTTTCCCTGGTTAATTTCAACTAAATGAATAGACTGAAAGCATTGAAATATCCAACGTAAAGTGGGGCGGTTAGTCGATTTGCCCAACTGATTCTTAATCGTTGATTGAGCATCTTTGAGTGCGGCTCTGATTTGACGTTGAGCCAAGGTATAAACCAGCAGACATAAACCCATAATCATTGCCAAAGACTCAATTCTTTCTGGACTATAATAAAAAATATTGTATCTAGCCCTTTTATAAATAGTTTATCCATGACTCTCCCCAGTTTATCGTCGTTGAGATATTCTGGTTTTACTCCGGCTCCTATTAAATGTTCACAGGCTATTGTTTCAAAATATTTGGGGAACATATATAAAGGTTGAGATACAAATCCTAACCCGTTCAATATCATTGCTTTCACAACATGACCAGGACTGACTTTTTCTCCTTTTTCCTTACCAATTAATTCATTGATTATTTCTACTACTCCTATCTCGTCTATTATCCCTGCTACTATTCCTAGATGGTCTATGTTTTGAATTTCCATTTCTTGTGGTTTAATCACAACATAATTCTCCACAACTTCTGTTGTGATTAAACCATTTCTTTTTCTGTTATCAATTAATTTTCTGAATCTTGACGTTTCCCTTTCTTTTGTCTTTTTTACAAAACTTCACTTTATCCCCCAATCCCCAGATTAATGCTACTTATTCTTATTAATCTTCCTCGCCCTTGAATTATCTTTAGTTCTGGCGTACTACTTTGACGGCCTTTTTTGATTTGTGACAGTTTAGGGTGCGGAAGGTGGGTTAAAAAGGTTTTTATAGCAGTCCTAAATCATTCGTGAAAAATTAGATCCCCGACTTCTTAAAGAAGTCGGGGATCTGGACAACGCAAATTTTCACAACTTTCACGTCGCGCATCTCGGTTCAATACCTAGTAGGGACTATTATGTTCCCGGACGAGAGCGAATATGATCGGGTATATGATGTCGATCGCCTAATATTTCTAACAAAGGCCCATGAACGTCAAATTTAACCATACTTACCGACGCAACCAAGATATTCACCCGATAGCGATAGCGTCCCAAATCAATTCCCAGTAAACTGCAAAGCGTAATCCGAATCGTGGCTTTATGGGAAACTACTAAAACATTACCGTGGGGATATTTTTCTTGAATTTCAGCAATTACAGGCATAGAACGGTTAGCAATATCTACCGCAGTTTCTCCACCTTTGGGTGCATTCCAAGCGGGTTCTGTCAACCATTTTACATAGTTTTCTGCGTAATTCTCTTGGGCAAACGATTTACTCTTAGCTTCCCATTCGCCGTAACTACCTTCTCTAAGTCCGTCACGCAACTGCATATCCATACCGATAGCATCACAAAATGGCTTGGCAGTTGCAATTGCGCGCTTCATCGGGCTGACATAAACAGCCTCCCACTTCAATTTTTGATAAACATCGGCAAAACTCTTTGCCATCTGCATCCCTTCAGAAGTCAACTCTGCATCAGTTTCACCGCAGAAATTACCACTTTGACTAAAAGTAGTTTCTCCATGTCGCAGTAAATATAAATTGAGTGTCATAGTTTGTATTGCGATTGGGATCAAGGAGTTTGTGCAAAAATAAACTACCATCAATCTCGCAATCAAGTCTGTGATACCAGGACAAAATAATCAACCAAAAAAGTCAATCAACTACTACAAACTTTTGAAATCGAAGACAACTAGTACAGCACGGCGGAAATAAACCACCCATTCTCAATCAACAAAACCTTTACGCTGTTTTAATTTTTAATTTTTAATTTTTAATTCCGCCTTGCGGTACTAGGGCGTTGTCTCCTGTGTCGGTGTCGGTGTCGGTTCAGGTGTGGAGGTTTCTGTGGGAGTTGGTGTAGGTGTTTCTGTGGGTGTGGGAGTTTCTGTGGGTGTTTCTGTAGGCGTTGGTGTTTCCGTGGGCGTTGGTGTTGGCGATGGGGGAGGGGTGGGATTTTCTGCTGTAATACTGAGTTTATAATCTACTGGTTTCGATGCTGTGGAAACCACGACAAACTCGTAAAATCCGTTTTCTGGTAATTTAATTGACAAACTACGCTGGGTAGAATCTTCTAAAAATCGAATTTTGCCAGAGGGTGAATAGACTGATAACAAAACTTGGGAATTTGCTTGTAGGTTCAAGTCTAGAGATTGGTCTTTGGCAAGTTCAGCAATGAATACTTTACCACCACCAGGTTGGAGAGTACCACTGACTGTTTTACCAGTAGCCCCCGGATCAAAGACAATTTTCTGGAAAGCACTACCGGCGAGAATAGCACTGAGTTTATCGCTAACAAATCCGTACCAAACTTGTCCAATCGGCTGCTCTTGGAAATTTTTACCCCGCTGCTCAGGGAATACACGTAAGAAAACCGCATCTCCTAAATCATACAAAGAACGACTACCAACGTTAATTTTATTGACTTCCACTTTCCAGCGATCGCGTTCAGCAGTTGTGTAAGTTCCCAACTGTCGTCGTGTATTGGAACTCAATGGTGCAAGTTTTTCCAGCAATTCTGAAGCTGTTTTATCCCATTCTGCCCGCAAACCTTCATCTTCAGGGCCATTGCTGAGAGTACGTCCTCGCAAACTGGGATTTCTATCCCAAAAAACTTGATTCACCAAATTCACGTAGAAGTTAGAACTAATACCCAACTGTTGACGGCGATCGCTTAATTTTTCTTTGCGTTCCCGTTCTGCTGGTGAATATTGCGCTAAGGGATCGGTTGGTTGTTCACTGGTTGGAATTGGACTGGCTGTAGGTGTAGGTTCGACTTCACCGACATCTCGCCTGCTATTCAATCCCCACGAAATTAATCCAACACTACCAACGACTAACGCCGCCACAAGGAAGATTTTTGTTGGTGTCCACCAGCTTGTGGGTTGAGGAGATGGGGAGGATGGGGAGGATGAGGGGGATGGGGGAGGTGGAGAGACGGCGACGGTGGCGGATGTGGCTTGTGGTTGTGGTGGTGTGGGGTATTGAGTTGGGGGAAAGTTAGCTGGGGGCGAGTTGATAGCTTGGAGTACTTGACGGGCTGATTGATAGCGATCGCTTGGTCTAGCAGATAGCATTTTATCTAATACCTCTGCCAAAGTTTGACTCAGGCTTACTTCCCGTCGCCACTGCCAACTAAGAGTGTAGGTATCAATTAATTCTTGAGGTTGTTTCCCTGTCAGTAAAACCAACATGGTTGCTGCTAAAGCATACAAGTCGCTGTGGGGAGATACTAGCCCAGTTTGCATCTGTTCTGGAGGCGCAAATCCTATCTTACCTAGTAGGGTTGGTGATGGGGAAGATGCAACTACGCCGGGTTGGTAATATTGGGAAGCAACTACTGCTACTACTTGTTTGACACCGCCAAAATCAATTAATACTGGCAGTTTGTCAACAGTGCGAAGCATTAAATTATCTGGAGAAATATCTCGATGAATTACTCCTAGTGAGTGGATGTATTCCAACACTGGCAAAATTTGCTGCAATAATTGGCGTACTTCTACTTCTGTAAAGCGCAAACCTTGCTTTATCCGAGCATCTAACAACGAGTTGTAAGTTTCCCCTTCTACATAATCTTGCACCAAAAACAGATATTCTTTGCCTCCTAAGTTCATCCGCAGCAGTTCCCGGAAGCGGGGAATTTGGGGATGTTGCAGTTTATAAAGAACACTCGCTTCCCTCTCAAACAGTTCTTCAGCTTTTTGGACAACGTAAGCGGTTTGAACTTGGGGAGAGAATTCTTTTAAAACACAAAGTTCGCGGAAACGGTTGACATCTTCAGCTAAATAAGTGCGTCCAAAGCCACCCTGGCCAATTTGACGTACAATCACATAGCGATCGCCTAAAGTTAATCCTGGTTGGATACCATAACTCATGGGCGTATCCAACAAATTTTCACCACACTGGAGACAAAAGCGACTACCTGGAGTATTTTCATGTCCTTTAGAACAATATATTTTAGTCATTAGTTATTAGTCATTTGTCATTTGTTATTAGTAACTCTTCTCCAGTCCCCAGTCCCCAGTCCCCTTACTTGCCAGATTGTACTTTACTGACTTGATCAGCTGCGATCGCATACCAAATTTGACCGAAAGTCTGTTGATTGAGTTTTCCACGCTGCTGATCAGGAAACAACCGATCAAATTTTTCATTTGTGTCTTTGGTCAGCTGATCAATTGTATAGTTCCCAAACTGCCCCGATCGCGCTTGTCTTCTCCATGTATCGTAATCTTTTTGACTATAGTTACCCAATTGCCGACGAGCTGCGGTACTGAGGTTAGCCTGTTCTAGTTTATTCAATAAATTATTAGCAATACCAGACCATTCATCTCGTAAACCAGCGTCTTCAGGTTTAGATGACAGGCTACGTCCTTTTAATTCTGGTTTTTTTGTATAAAATAAATCATCTACTGAGCGAATAAAAAATCCTTCAGAAATTTCTAGCTCTTGGCGACGACTGATAATTTCCTGGAGATTGCTGTTTTTTCCTTTATCGCTGACTGGTTTACCAATCGGATTTGGAAACTGGGGAATTTCCGGTAAGGAAATTGTTGGAATGGTAATTGAAGTTACGCTGCGAATGACTGCATTTACTACCGCCCAAGCACCCGCGCCAGTTAAAACAACTAAAGCCGTCCCACCAAGACTCATCACAAAAGGGCGAATCCAAATAGGTAAAGACATTGGTTTAGCAATGGCTTGCGTTCTGCTCTGGAATCTACTCACAACAGCACTGGCGCGTTGTCTTCCTGGAGCAACGACCATTGTATTGATTTTGCTAGTAATATAATTACCTGGGGATTTAATCGCAGTTGACGATGGTAAATCTTTGAGGGTTTGCTCGGCTCGTTGGTAGCGATCGCTAGGTTTATAAGCCAGCATCTTTTTTAACACCGCTTCCAGTTGAGGACTAACTCTGATTTGTTTTCCCCATCCCCAAATTCCCTGATAGCTGTCGTATAATTTTTGCGGTTCTTGTCCTGTGAGCAACACTAATGTTGTTACCGCCAAAGAGTATAAATCACTACTAAAAAAAGCTTTTCCCTGACGTAGCTGTTCTTCTGGGGCGTAGCCCTTTTTACCTAGCAAAGTATTATTTTCAGCTAGCTTAGTCTGCCAAAAACCTTGAGAAGCCGGCAATTGCTTAACACCACCAAAATCAATCAGCACCGGGAGATTATCAGAACGCCGCCAAATTAAATTATCGGGAGAGATATCACGGTGAACTACATCTTGTGAGTGGATGTAGGATAACACTGGTAAAATCTGTTGCAGTAAAGTGATTACTTCCTCTTCACTAAAGGTTTTTCCTTGAGTTTCCCGCTGTTCTAACAATTGGTAATAATTATCACCATCCACGTAATCTTGTACTAGAAAGAAAAAATCTTTAGTACCGATTTTCACTTGTAGCGAGGCGTGAAAACGCGGAATTTGTGGATGCTGGAGTTTTTTGAGAACATTGGCTTCTCGTTCAAATAACTCTTTAGCTTTTTGTAAATCTTGATGTTCTTGTACTTGGGGTGCAAATTCCTTCAACACACAGGTTTGATGGGATTTATTTATATCCTCAGCCAAATAGGTGCGTCCAAAGCCGCCCTGCCCTAATTGACGGATAATTTGATAGCGATTATCCACAACCTGTCCCACACCAAGAGGTAATGGCTCACCGCAATGGGTACAAAAGCGGTTACTACCATTATTTGTGTGTTGTTTACTGCAATAGAGCTGCATGGTGCCCAAGGATAAATTAAGGTTTTATTGAGTAACTACAACGCGCCTATCCTCATTTTCGGATATCCTACCAAAGGTTAGGAGCATTTGTTTGATGCTGTTAGCGTATAGCTAGGGTTTAGCCCGTGCGATTATTGTTTTTTTAACTCAGCACTAGTTACTCAGCACTCAGCACTGTTTAACGGTGTTGGTTTACTTCAGGATAAACAACAAGCGTCATGAACCACAAATCAAGACAGCAGCAGGTAATTAAAGCATTTGAAGATTTTTTGTCTACCCCCCTAGAAACGCTACTGCAACGGCATCTCAACACTCAAACTTCGGCAGCTTTGAGTTTATTTCACGATGTGGCGGCTAATGTGCCAGCCTACAAGGCTTTTTTAGCAGAAAGGGAAATTAATCCCGCAACTATTCAAACCTTGGAAGAGTTTCAAAAACTCCCAGCGATCGCTAAACAAAATTATATACTGCGTTATCCCTTAGCTGACTTGTGCCGCAACGGACAACTCCAAGGTTGCGACATGATAGCTGCTTCATCAGGTTCCAGTGGGAAACCGACATTTTGGCCTCGTTTTTTCACAGATGAACTCCAAATCGCCACACGCTTTGAACAGATTTTTCACGATAGTTTCTATGCAGATACGAGACGTACCCTAGCAGTAATTTGTTTCACTTTGGGCACTTGGGTAGGTGGGATGTTTACTACTAATTGCTGTCGTTATCTTGCTAGCAAAGGTTATCCCATCACCGTAATTACTCCTGGTAACAATAAAGAAGAAATATTGCGAGTTGTGCAGGAATTAGGTTCAGCTTTTGAACAGGTGGTGTTATTGGGATACCCGCCATTTTTAAAAGATGTGATTGATACTGGTATCGCTCGTGGTGTGGAGTGGCAGCAATATCAGATTAAATTAGTGATGGCGGGAGAAGTATTTAGTGAAGAATGGCGGAGTTTAGTTGGCGAGAGAGTTGGTTCACAAAATCCTTGCTATGATTTTGCATCACTTTACGGCACTGCGGATGCGGGAGTTTTGGGTAATGAAACACCGTTAAGTATCTGCATTCGTCGTTTTTTGGCAGAAAATCCCGATGCAGCTAGAGCTTTATTTGGGGAATCGCGTTTACCCACGCTAGTACAATATGATCCTTGCAATCGCTTTTTTGAAGTTCACGATGGCGGATTGCTGTTTTCGGGAGATAACGGTATTCCCTTAGTGCGTTATGACATTTTAGATACTGGCGGGATAATTAGTTATGATGCCATACTGCAATTTTTAGCAGAATGGGGATTTAATGCTGTTGCAGCGTTACAGAATGAGAGTCACAATTCAGAATCCAACACTCCAAATTCAGAACTCAGCACTCAGCACTCAGCACTCAGCACTCAGCACTCACCTAGAGGTATTCATCAGCTACCTTTCGTTTATGTCTTTGGGCGTTCTAACTTTACAGTTTCCTACTTTGGCGCAAATATCTATCCCGAAAATGTGACGGTGGGATTAGAGCAACCAGGAATTCAAGAATGGGTGACGGGTAAATTTGTGTTGCAGGTGAAGGAAGATGCAGATAAGAATCGATTTTTATCTGTGGTTGTGGAGTTAGGAGCAGGGGTAGAGTGTAGTGAAGATCAAAGAGTTGCGATCGCATCTTCTATTCTTTCACAACTGCTACGTCTCAATAGCGAGTTTGCTAATTATGTTCCGGCAGAATATCAAACACCACAAGTTACGTTAGCGCCTATGGGGGATGCAGAATATTTTCCGATTGGGGTTAAGCATCGTTATACGCGTAAATAGCGATGAATTAGCAAGAAGACGCGATGAATCGCGTCTCTACAAGGGGGGATGGGGTGGTTGTTCGCGATCGTGTTCCCAATTGATTGGGTTATTGATAATATATTGTCTAATGCGATCGCGGGCGAATTCATTACGAATTATGTTGTCATGAAACCTTTCTTGCCATCCAAAACCTTCATATATTTGATTAATTTCAAATGAACATCGTCCTTTGTACCACCTAACAATTTTAGAAAGAGAATTTTTAGACAACATCGGATTAAATAACCCAGTAACCCCACCCCGTTGCCCATCCCCCCGTTGACTTGTAGAGACGCGATTCATCGCGTCTTCTTGCGTTTGATTATTCATCACGTCCTCTTCTCGTATTTGATTAATAACCAAAATCCCATGAATATGATTAGGCATGACGCAAAATGAATCTATCTGGCAATTAGAAAAATGATTAGGAATCTCGTACCACAATTTCTGAGCAATTTCTCCAATTGATGATATGTGCATTTCACCCTGTACAACCTCACCAAAAAAGCATTTTTTACCGTCGGTGCAAATAGTAATGAAATATCCGGCATTGCTAGCATAACTCCATGCTGGTAAACGTGTTGAATCAATTCGATATTTACCTTCGTATTTGGGTTTATTGTTTTCTGGTTGAGGATCGGAATGATTCATGATTACATCTTTGATTGATACAAAAATTTATGCAATTATTGCTTTGCATTGATGTAATTGCCAACCCAAAAAACTCGGAATTATTTGCGGTATGTAAATGTTGGGAAGGAGGAAGACGCGATGAATCGCCGTCTCTACAAGGGGGGCGATCGCCTCTGTCGCAGTTTCTTCTAAGATAACCAAAGCACTTGGAAGATTTGATGCATAATAAAAACTAAACCTTGAAATTATGAAGTAGGCAATGAATACTACCGATAATTCTCCGATGGATGATGGGTCATCAGCAGATTTGATCTCTGTCGCAGAGTTACAGCAACAGCTTAATGACTTACTCCAGCAACTATCTCCAGAGCGATTACGGGTGCTGACTGATTTTGCTGCTTATTTGGCAAATGCTGAAAGCGAAGCTGCAACCCAAGAACTTTTGGCAATTCCTGGATTGTTAGAGCGAGTTAAGCAAAATCAAGTAACGCCTAAAGCCCAATACACCGCCTGGAGAACTCTTCGCTCTGATGTATGAAGTTATTCTTCATCCCGATGTCCAAGAAGTTTATGTCAATGCTGACAAAGCTTTTGCTAAGAAAATTGCCCGATGTTTGCAGCAGCTAGAACAAACTCCTCGATCGCACCCCAACATTAAAGCCCTGAAGGGAGATTATGCAGGTTACTATCGCTACCGAATCGGGGATTACAGGGTCATTTATTCTATAGACGATGAAGTTGTGCAGGTACTTGTTGTGGCGATTGCTCATCGCAGTGAGGTATATAAACCATAAAGGCGATCGCTTAATTAATTCATCGCGGCGATCGCATTCCCATTCTGTTCGCAATATCTGTTTTATTATTAGGGGCGATCGCATAGCGTTGTAGAGACGGCGATTTATCGCGTCTCAAAAACCTGTTTCCACATTTCCCTTATGTTTTGGCTAGAGGAAGTATTTTTCTTTCCTACTCTCCATCTTTCACTTTCTCTTGTTGATGCCAAGCTTGATAAAAAGCCGGATAGGTCATATTTTCGGCGCAATGGTAGAGTGTCCAATAGCAATCAAAGTAGAAAGCACGATTATTTTGACAAACTGAATCTTGTAAGTAGAAACTTAACTTGGCAACTGCTAAAGAAAATAGATTATCTCTAAGGATTATTCCTAAACATGCAACAGGACTAACAAATCCAACTAAGCCATCATTGTCTATTAAATTAATGATAAACTTAAATACATTTTCATTGCCAATACCAATAGCTGTTAAAGCCGAGATAGCATGTTCTTTAATTGCATAATTTTCACGATATGCATGATTATTGATGATTAAAATCAGAATACTTATTAACTCTGGATTACCACTTCCAATTCTTCTTACATATTCAAGAGCCTTAAACAAAAGGTAGCGATCAGAGTCTTCGTTGGAATGCAGCGATCGCTTAAGAACTTCAATAATGGGAGGAATAGCCTCTGGATTCCCAGTAATTATTTTCTCTAATCTCAACATGGTCTCAACCTGTTGTGGAATACCATCCTCAATATTGTTTAGGGAGTAAATCAAATCTATTATTTCTTCTTTACTAATATGATTCTCTTCTTCGAGTGCTTCAGACGATATTTCAATAGGTCGTGAATCCAAAAACACATGCCGTCTTATAGCTTCAACTTGTTCGTTAAATTCACGATTATTCAACCAAAAAGGTGGAACAAAGTAATCATCGCTATTATTAATTAGTTCCTTAAGGACTTCGCAAGCTTCAAAGTTATCAGGAGAAAAATCTAATAAAGTTAATGCAACTTGTCCAAGAATTATTTCATCGAATTTATTACTATTTTTATCAGTAAGTTGTCTGCGAATTTCTTTATCTTGGCATAAATGTAACAATTTAGTAAGTTCAATAACAACTTTACTGCGGTCAGTATCTCGAATTATTGTTCGAGCTTTTTTATCAAGTGGAAGGAAAGACCGCCACCCATGTTTAGTAGTATCAAAGTAACCAAAAGCCCATTGAACTATCTGTGCTACTATTTCATCACCACGACTACAATCCCTAAATTCTGCAATACAATTGGCTGCTAAAAAGTAGGCTTGAAACCAATAAAATTTGCCGAAACCATCATCAAATTCTACCAACGCCTGAATAAACTCTTCTTTCTCTTCCCCCGCCACATCCTTACGCCCCAACCACAGCAAAATCACCTCTTTCCACTGCGGGGCAAAAATGCGATAAACGCCTTGCGCGGGGTTGTCGGGAACATGATTCAGAAACTCGTGCCAATTCTCAACTGCCAACGCTGCAAAATATTCCTCAAATGTGGGATGGTAGAAAGCGTAAACTTTCTCTTTCGTTGCTGATTCCGCAGCCAGTCCAACTTCATTTAGCCATCCCAACTTTAACGCTAACCAAAATAAAGAATTTTGCTGTTTTGGATCGCTTAATTCCTCACGCACAAACTTATGCCGTAGCCGAAACCGTGACGTTTCTTGATCAATTGCCCGTTTTGCCAAACGTCCCAACGCTGCGTTTAATTCCTCTTGCTGTTGTTCGGTGGTAGGGAAGCGGTTTTCTTTCCACTTGTAAACCTCTTCCACAAACTGCTGATAAAGTCGGGCTTTAGTTTCCGGTAAACCTTTATCTGAACCTTGCCAAGTGCTACACAACAGCGCCAACCGCAAAGGATTTTTAACTAAATCTTGGATGCGCTGACGTTCAGCTTTATCTAATTCCTGCCATAATCTTTCCCCTTTGTCTGCATCCTTGTTGTGAAACCAACGCCCAATAAACTCTTGCACTTGTTGCGGATATTCAAAATTGAGTAACCGATACGTCTCAAAATTTTCTAAAGCGTTGGCGTTTGCTTCCCAAACATTCACCCGACAAGTCAGCACAACCCGCGCATTTTTCACCCATCCCGTCAACTGCTGGGAAATCTCAGTTAATGGTTGGGGTGAAGACATTTCATCTGCTGCATCCAACAACAACCACACACGATTATTCTTGAATAAATCTGCGAAAGCGTTTTCCTGTTCTTCTTTTACGCGTACCACTTCCAAAGCATTCTTCAGCCAATCTTGCAGCAGATAATTTTCTACTCTCTTTCCTTGCAAGTCTGCCAAAGAAATCCAAATTGGTAAACCCAGATTGTTGTTTAATATCCAAAAAGCTATAGTTTGCAACTGAGTAGTTTTTCCCGCACCCGGTTCCCCAATTAAAGCGATGCGGTGTCCTTGAGTTTTACCAACACCATCACGGATAATTTGCTCTAAAAAAGCCTCATGTTCAAATCGCTGCTTTTCTTCATAACTCGGTTCGTAAAGTCGCGAACCTTGTTCTGCGGAAATATCCTCGCTGCACTTCTTCGGTTTGTTACGCTCCACCAATGCTAAAGGGACATGAATTGCCTCTAGCTCAAATTTCATCTCATCATCAGCAAACAGTAATTCATTTGTGGTGAGACGCTTGTGCTTTTCCAGCATAGCGCGGCATTTTTCTTGCCAATCCAAGCTATTATCTGTTGTTTCTACCTGGAATGTTTCTTTTAAATTCGTCTTTTGGTGTTCCCTCCACTTCTGCTTAACCACCTCCAGATTCTCTTTTATCGTCGCTGTCTGATGTTTTAGCGTCAGGGTAAATTTCCAATAACCTTGACTCTTTGTAGATTTTTGGTCTTCTCGCACTCCCAACTCTTTCAACCAGTCGAGTGCAGTTTGAAGCTCGTCTAATTCTCTTTTTTCCTGAGAAACGTTAAATTCTGCTTTCTGCGGGGGAAGTTTTAAAGTTTTGCCAGCATCTTTAATCTGGTTGAGTAAATATTCCTTCTTTGTACCAACTTCAGTTGTTTTGCTTCTGTTTCCTCTTGTCTGTTCGCTTTTATATCCGGTAATTCGCAGCTTATCAGCATTCCAGACAACGCAAAGTGGAAATTTTGATTCACAATCTTGCTCTACCGACAGTTGCAGCAATGCTTCTACCAGACTGAGTACATTCTCTAAAGCTGATTTATCTGCACGAATATTTCTTGACATCAGCCAAATAATTTTGAATTACCCAAACAAACAAGCTTCCCCAAGCCGCAAAACCTGACGATACAAGCATTATAGATGTTGCGTGGGGGATGTGTCTGGGGAAATACCCAAAAAAATAATTGACCTTGTAAGCCTAAAAACAAGGTGAATTCAGATGTCAGCTAAAAAACGTGGTACAAATGCAAGTCAAAAAGCGATGTCTACGAGGGCCACTGAGCGCAGCCGTTCGCGCAGCGTCTCGCAGAGAAGTGCGGGCTACGCCTACGCTTTCTTACTAATTCTGCAAACAATATTAATTGGTGTAAATGCCGAAAACCGCATTCAGCAAGGAGACTCACCAATCGAGGTTTTAATCTGGATGATTAATCAGTGTATTCCAGTCTTGAAACAAGCCAGCAGTTTGCAAGAAAAACAGAAAAAGAGCTTGTTACCTAAACATCGCCATTCTGAGGATCAATAATATCACAAGCCCCTCTTTGCTTGCAGAGAGGGGCTGTGGCTATATTGGTTAATTTATATAGGAATCCGGTTTAATTGTGTGAAAAAATCTAATAACAATTTAATTAATGATTGCAACACATCCTTGGTTTAAGACGCGATGAATCGTGGGATGAAGAAGACGCGATGAATCGCGTCTCTACAAGATGTATGGTCTATTTGTTACGTTTCTCGATTGCGTGCAATCCGGTTCGGATAGGGTTTTTTGATAAAAATTATAATAGATGACAAAAACGCCTTGTAGAGACGGCGATTTATCGCGTCTCTCTTGCTCGTCCACAACACAAGCCCATTCGTTCAGAACACCACCCCATTTGTCTAGAACACAACCCCATTCGTTCACAACACAAGCCCATTCGTTCAGAAAACCACCCCATTCGTCCAGAACACAACCCTATTCGTTCAGAATACGAGCTTATTCGTTCAGAACACAACCCTATTCGTCCACAACACAAGTTTATTGTCGTGTAATTACTGAACCAGCAATCCAATCTTATTACAAAAAACACCTTTTTTTGCAAGTTTTACTGAACCACTACATCGCTCCATTGAGACACTCTAGAAAGATAAAGTTTAGTAAAAAGTCTGCATTGATGCCACGCCAAAAAAGAAGCTCTACCGTGCTAGAAAAAACCGAACAGAGAGTAATCGGATTTAAATCAATTAATTCCAGCCTCGACTTTGGTGATTCGATCAGCTTAAACCATTTAACCGAGTTAACCGGGCAACTCCGCAACCAGATTGACCAGTATAATATGATGCTAACTGCCATTGACACAGCAAAGGAACAAATAGAAACCCTTGAAAAGACCATTCGCGAAACTTCAGAGCGCTTAGTCAGTGGTGTAGTGTTAAAATATGGCAAAGACAGCCGGGAATACGAGATGACAGGCGGGGTACGCAAAAGCGATCGCATTCGTAAAGCCACCATTACCCGGTTAAAATCCACCGCAGACTCAAAAGCGGCTTCTACACAGACGGCGTAATGAGCAACAAATAGGCATCATTCACCATGAATGATGCCCATGTTATCGAAGTTTTATTCCTCAATCAACTCAAAATCAACCCGTTCATAAATATCACGCAAGGCAATTTGAAATTCAATAGAATCTAAGACTAAAATTGCCTCTTCACCTTCATATTCCTTAAAAATCCATTGACCTTCTGCTTGCTTTGCAAATTGCTCCACAGCAAAACTATACTGGTCAATCATAATATATTCTTGAAAACCAGGGATTGAACGATAATATTTAAACTTATCTGTTTTGTCATAATTTTTAGTTGAATTTGATAAGACTTCAACAATTAATAAAGGATTAGTAATAATCGTTGTACCTGTTCCCTCATAAATAGGCTTACCTTTGATGACAATTACATCAGGATAAGTATAAAGGCGATAACGGGGTATTGATACTTTAACATCAGCCATATATATGTCATAAGCTTGACCTTCTACTGTCAGAGGAAACTTGCGACAAAAATTAAGTGCAATTTTGTTGTGGTTAGTTGTTCCCCCAGTCATGGGTATAATTTCTCCATCTCTGTATTCATTTTTATATTCAGCCTTCTCTTCTAATTCCAAATATTCTTCTGGGGTGTAGTAGCGCTTTTCTGTTTGTAAAACCATATTAATTAACTCATAAAATGGGGGAATGGTTCTGTTATCAATAGCGTAACGTACCCGAAAGATAGCGAAAATAAATAATTTTGTTATACAAATACGGTTGCAGACAATGTAACAATAGCGATCGCAAGCAAATATTTTTAGCCATACCCACCAGTGAACGCCCCTACCAATATCTCTGCACAAACTCAGAATCGCAAAGCGGATCACATTCGGATCTGCTTAGAGGAAGATGTTCAGTCTCATCAAATCACCAATGGACTGGAACGTTATCGTTTCACCCATTCTTGCTTACCCGAACTAAACCACAACGATATTGATGTCAGCACAACTTTCCTGGGGAAACACCTTGGCGCACCCTTATTAATTTCTTCCATGACTGGCGGAACAGAACAAGCCGCAATGATTAACCAACGTTTGGCCCAAGTCGCGCAACACTACAAAATTGCAATGGGTGTTGGTTCCCAGCGAGTAGCGGTAGAAAAACCCCAAGTGGCTGATACTTTTGCTGTCCGCAAGTATGCGCCCGATGCTCTGTTATTTGCCAACTTAGGGGCTGTGCAACTTAACTATAAGTACGGCTTAGATGAATGTTTGCGCGTAGTTGATATTCTAGAGGCTGATGCCCTGATTTTACACATTAACCCTCTACAAGAGTGCATTCAACCCAAAGGTGATACTAATTTTCGGGGCTTGATTGACAAAATATCTAATTTATGCAGTAAACTACCAGTGCCAGTGATTGCGAAGGAAGTTGGTAACGGCATTTCAGCAGCGATTGCACAGAAACTAATTGCCGCTGGAGTAGCAGCAATAGATGTGGCGGGTGCGGGAGGTACTTCTTGGGCAAAAGTAGAAAGTGAAAGGGCAGAAAATCCTTTGCAACGTCGCTTAGGGATGACTTTTGCCGATTGGGGTTTACCGACAGCAGAGTGCATTACAACTATTAGAGCGATTGCACCAGATGTACCCTTAATTGCTTCAGGAGGTTTGCGTCATGGATTGGATGTCGCAACTGCGATCGCCTTGGGAGCAGATATAGCTGGTTTAGCCATGCCTTTCTTGCAAGCAGCAGCAATATCAGAGACAGCAGTTGCGGAACTTGCTGAAGTATTAATCGCCGAAATCACCACAGTCTTATTCTGCACTGGCAACACCATCTTGTATCAGTTAAAGCACTCTGGAAGTTTACAGCGCATAGAATAAATTAAGTAGGTCATTAGTCATTAGTCATTAGTCATTTGTCCTTTGTGAATGACCAATGCCCAATGCCCAATGCCCCATGCTCCATGCCCAATGCCCCATGCCCAATGACTAATGACTAATGACTAACTTTATTAAACAAACTTTTGCTAGTTTAGTTGGCACCTTACTAGGACTAATTATTTTCGGTGGTTTGGGAGCCACTGGACTGTTTCTCCTGATATTGGCTGCTACCTCCTCTAAAGATACTGGGCCAAATGTGAAAGATAAGTCAGTGCTGGTTTTTGACTTGTCAATGAAAATTACTGATGGCGAACCTAGTTCAGACCAACTGTTTCAAAACACAATATCAGGTGTGGATGAAGAAAGAATAACACTCCGCAAAGTTGTGGAAACTTTGGAAAAGGCTCGACGCGATCCGCGAATTATCGGGATCTACCTGGATGCGACAAACACAAGCCAAGCTAGTAACGTCGGCTATGCCTCCCTGAAAGAAATTCGGAAAGCACTGGAAGAGTTTCGCGCTGCTGGGAAAAAAATTGTCGCCTATGGCAGTGATTGGAGTGAAAAAGGATATTACGTTAGTTCAGTGGCAGATTCCATTGTACTTAATCCTCTAGGAATGATGGAAGTCAACGGTTTGAGTTCACAACCAGTATTCTTAGCGGGAGCATTGCAGAAATATGGCATTGGTATTCAAGTCGTGCGAGTGGGGAAATTTAAGGGAGCTGTTGAACCGTTTCTCTTGACAAAGTTAAGTCCAGAAAACCGCGAACAAACTCAGAAATTGTTAGATGATGTTTGGGGAGAGTGGCGCACTGCTGTGGGCGCAAGTCGGAAAATTGAACCTAACCAGTTGCAAGCGATCGCAGATAATCAGGCACTACTAGAAGCCACACAAGCCAAAACCAGCCGTTTAATTGATCAAGTACAATACCCCGATGAAGTGGTAACTGACCTCAAAAAGTTGACAGATAGCGATAAAGAAGACAAAACATTTCGTCAAATTAGCCTGAATAGCTACGCCCAAGTTTCCGGCAAATCTTTGGGTGTAGAACGTAGCTCAAAAAATCAAATTGCCGTAGTTTATGCTGAGGGCGAGATTGTCGATGGAAAAGGAGAAGATGGGCAAGTAGGAGGCGATCGCTTTGCCAAAATCTTCAACAGACTGCGACAAGATCAGGATGTCAAGGCGGTTGTATTACGAATTAATAGTCCTGGTGGTAGTGCTACCGCATCTGAAGTCATGCAGCGAGAAGTGAAATTAACTCGTGAGGCAAAACCAGTTGTAGTCTCAATGGGTGATATTGCCGCCTCTGGTGGTTATTGGATTGCTAGCGACTCCAATCGCATTTTTGCCGAACCAAATACCATCACAGGCTCAATAGGTGTGTTTGGAGTGCTATTTAATGGGCAAAAGCTGGCTAATGACAATGGTATTACCTGGGATTCGGTGAAAACCGCACGCTATGCTGATAGTCAAACAGTTTCGCGTCCGAAATCACCTCAAGAGTTGGCACTTTATCAGCGCAGTGTTAACCGCATTTATAATATGTTTCTGAATAAAGTTTCTCAAGGTCGCAAACTCCCAGAACAAAAAGTGGCAGAAATTGCCCAAGGAAGGGTTTGGTCAGGTGTGGCGGCCAAAGAAATTGGTTTGGTGGATGAAATTGGTGGTTTGAATACTGCGATCGCTTATGCTGCCAAACAGGCGAAACTAGGAGAAGACTGGGAAGTGCAAGAATATCCCCGCACTAGCAGCTTCGGAGAACGCTTTTTTGGGCGTGTAACAGAAGAGGCGCAGACTGTTTTCGGAATTGAGGGTACGCAACTTAAACAATCCAATCCCCTCACCGCTGAATTTCAAAAGCTGCAACAAGAAGTAGAGATTCTGCAAAGGATGAACGATCCACAAGGAGTTTACGCCCGCTTACCTTTCAACTTGAAGATTGAGTAGATGCTGTTTTGAGCATCAGTGGGCAAAAACTCAATACAGTTCAGATAAACCCAAAACGCAGATTGTAGAGACGCGATTTATCGCGTCTTGAAAGACCAATTATCTACACCAATAACTTTAAAGACAGACCAGTACAGCGAGGCCCATGAGTTTGCCTCATCAGCCATAAACCAGCTGACATTTGCTGCCTAGATGTGTAAAGTAGTTGAGAGTCAACTACAATTTCCAACCTTTGACAGAATTTTAGATTTGGAATTTTGCTGAAGCAGCCCGATTAAACAGTGGCTCAAGTATGGAAAAATCTAAAATTTTTTATCCAGACCAAGTGTATTTACATGCTTCTCCAACCTAAAGTCTAAAATACAAAATTGAGTAAAACATCCATCTATGGCTAGAAAAACACAACGTCTTTTGCTGCTAATTGTTTCTTGTAGTATCACTGGTGTAATTTTAGGAGGTACTGCTGGTTGGGCAGAAAGTAGTCTCTGCTTGGGAGACAGTAAAGTTACCAGTGAATGCCTAACCCAAGATCCAATCCAAAAAACTATCCAAGGAATGAGTACTGGATTGGTAGCTGGGGCTGGGGCCGCTTTTGGGGCAGTATGGCAATTACGGCATGAAGATTGAGCATGAACTACCACTAACCCGAAATTTCGGGTTAGATTAGGTTTCTGTACTAATTAGCCAGTGCCTCCACTTTTACTTTCGCCCAGCATAAAGTCATCTGGGTCAATAATCCTGATTTATATAGCTTTGGAAGAATACCGATCTATATAATGCACGAGCAAATTTCTGGTGTTGTTCAGCTAGATATTGAGAAGAGATAAACTGAGCATTGTCCATGAAGCGGTACACCCAGCGACAAAACTCTTCCAGCGATCGCTTAAGAAGTTTAACAATATAATCTATGTAAGTAATTTCTGTGATTATGCCAGAAGAACTGTGAGCCTACAAGTTTCAATCCCTAATAGAGATTTGGTTAATTGCAATCTTAGTGGTAAATGCGATCGCTCTTAGCTGTGGCATAGGAGTATAACGATGAGGATTGGTATTTGGAGTGAAGAATTGGGACATTTCTAAGTACAGAAGTATTTATTTCCATAAATTGGGCAAAATTAATCACCTGTGCCATATTGGTAAAACCCAATACAAGTATGAGATAAAAAACTATGGATTTTATTGATGCGGTTAAAGATGTTGCCCAGCATATTGAAAGACTAAAAGACTCGGTACAAACTGAACAAGCTGCAAAAACTGCTTTTGTTTTACCTTTAATTCAAGCTTTAGGATATAAGATTTTTGATACAACTGAAGTCTGTCCTGAATATATAGCTGCTACACCAGGCTTAAAAGGTGAAAAAGTTGATTATGCTATTTTAATAAATGGAGTGCCATCAATTTTAATAGAATGTAAATTTCATAAAAATGATTTAGCACATCCCAAAAATTGCTCACAATTATTCAAGTATTTTAGTGCAACACAAGCAAGATTTTCGGTGTTGACTAATGGAATCCATTATTGGTTCTACACGGATACAGAAAAAACTCACATCATGGATGAAAAATCTTTTTTTGAGTTTAATATATTAGATTTCAATGAGTCGTCAATAAATGAACTTAAAAAGTTCTCTAGGGAAGTATTTAACCCTGATGAAATGGCTAGTTGTGCAAGACAGCTTTTATATAAAAAGGAAATTAACCGATTAATATCAGAACAGTTTACAAATCCTTCTCCTGATTTTGTTAAGCTCTTTGCTGCTCAGGTGTACAAAGGACACATGGTTGCACCAGTTGTAGAAAAATTTACTGAAATTTTCAAAGGTTGTCTTAAAGATTATATTAACGAGCGAATTAATGACAAGCTCAGATCCGCTATGGATATTGTTGATATTTTTGATACAACAAAAACAGACGTGCCAGACCCACTCAACACCGAAGTTATTGATACTATCGTAACTACAGCAGATGAGATGGAAAGCTTTTACATTATTAAATCAATGTTGCGTGATGTTATCGAATTACCTCGCATTCAGTATAAAGATACCAAAAATTATTTTGGAGTTAACATTGACGGTAAATCTGGCAAAACTATTTGTCGTTTATGGCTGAATTCTGAAAAAAAATCTATTGGTTTTCTGGATATAAATAATAAAGAAGTTAAAACGCCAATTAACTCTTTAGACGAAATTTACAAATTTGCAAAAATATTAAAAGATAGGGCAATATTTTTAGCTAAAAATAAGATACAAGCAGAAGTAACTGAACAATAAAATTTTGATTATGAATTTTTACTACTGCCCGTTGTCGTCAAAACATTGTAGGCTGTGGATCACAGGGTCTACAGTAATGCAATGAAGGTGAATCGGCACGGATGCGCCAAGGTTCTCACTACTGTGCTAACACTTAGCTGCAACAGACTGAATCGATATCTGGGTTAGGATGCAAAGAAGCAAGCGTCTGGGCGCATTGCATTCTTGGTAGCTTATAGAGAAGATGCACAAATTGAGAGCGGGTTAACCTATCTCCATGACTTAGAATTGGAAGTCTGGGATGACACTAAAGCAACTGATTGGTAAAGGCTATAAAAATATGCAGCGAAAAGTACAGCTAGCTGTGCTTTTTTTTAATCTCTCACTATATCAATACTGCGTAGGTTTTGAAGATTCGTAGGTTGGTTTGAAGGTCGTGAAACCCAACAAAGCCTTGAAAATGTTGGGTTTTCTTCCTCAACCAAACCTACCCCAGAGTGCTTTTTTAGGTTTAACCGAGCAGTATTGCTTAAAGTCGTGGAAACACTTAAATATTCTTATAACATACATTATCACTACAAGATGTATTGAATTGCCAACCGTTTCATTATTGGCTTAATACACATAAAACAAGCTTGTTTTGCGTATATTAACTTATTGTTTTTTTGCGTTCTTTGTGAGATGCTCCTTTACATAACAGTTAAATGCATTAAATCGATAGAGTTACCGTATTTAAATAAAAGCCAGAAATATGAAAATCTCTATGAGGCTGAAACTCAAGCCAGCACTGTTGAATTGTAGGGTACGGTATTAGCAAGATTCTCTGCCAAGCCCAAAAATTGCGTAGGCGCAGCCCACCATAGGCATAGCTATTGAGAATAATATCAATAGTTGTTGGTTCAAGAGAAAAGTGAAAGAAAAACCTTTAACCCAAACCCAGTAACCTTTTCCCCAAACCAAATTCTGAGTTTAAAATCCTTAACCGAATAGTATTGGAATTAATCTGATGTCTCAGAGTAAATCTGTAGAACCTGCTTCAGTCCACAGTCGAATACTCGTGCCTCAGCGGTATCACAGGCAACCTGTAATTTCCCGGCTGGTGTCTCGTTATGGTTTAACCGTCAATATCAAAGCTGCATCCCTGACATCAGACAGTGACAGCGATGGCTGGTTTGATTTGGAACTTTCGGGAAATCCCCAAAAGCTGACAAATAGCCTATCTTACTTGCAAGGATTGGGAGTGAATTTGCTGCAACTAGCGATCGCAAACCACATTCAACTCAACCAACACTCTCTACCTTTTCCAAATCCAGCTAGCAAACTGAATCCCAAAGACTCTGCATGGCTGACAAATCAATGGCAAGAACAATTCCAGCAATGGATTTCTCTGGGTCAAACTAATCGATTGCGCTTGCAACTGTGTGTATTAAAATCCTATTACGAAGAACCGGTGATTTCCGAGTTAGTTTCTCGTTATGGACTAACAGTCAATATCACCAGTGCCCTACTTCAACCCGATACCGAAGATGACGGCTGGTTTGACTTAGATTTGTGGGGGAGAACCAAGCAACTCTACTCCAGCCTGAGTTATTTAGAAAAACTGGGGCTACCGATTTGGCTAGATTTGTCTAGCGTTTATAGCGATCGCTAAGGTAAGAATTCAGAATGCTGAAATCATCTAAATTTCGTAGTACCAAATTTCTTCTTCTCGCAACACAATTCGATGCAGGGAGAGACGATTAATCAAGCCCTCTTGCTCAAACTGCCCAAGAACACGAGTGATGGTAACACGAGTTGAACCGAGCATTTCTGCCAAGTCTTCATGAGTCAGACGCATATCTATTAAACGTCCCTTCTCAACTTCCGAACCAAACTTTTTGGATAACCATGCCAACAATTTAATGAGCATAGTATCCACTTTTTTATGGCTACGAATGATCATCAATTCTTGAGCCTGTTGAATATGGGCAAGTAGAGTTTCTGTTAGTTCAGTCCACTCTTCTAAAGGTAAGACTGTTGCCTCCACTTTAGTTAGGCATTCCATCTGATAAGGTTCTATTTTTGACAAAGTTCTGCCAACGACATCTCCAGGGCCCCACAATCCCAGAGCGACAGTTGTACCATCTTCCAGATAGGTAAAAGTTCGGACAAAACCCGTTTCAATCTTCCAAAGTCCGTTTTGATGCTCTGGTAGAAATGACCTACGGGCAAAAACATGCTTAGTATTATTACTGGCGGAGCTAGATAAGCTTGTGTACAAAAACACCATGTTATATAAAACTACTCTCCGATAAACTAACCGTAGTATTATATTTATATCAGGTTCTAAGAACCTATGGATATTTTAAAGAGGGGAGCAGGGAGCAAGGAGCAAGGGAAAAGAGTTTTCCCCTCTGCCTATTTCCCATGCCCCATGCCCAATTCCCAATGCCCCAAATTAAATTCCCGCACCATCAAGAAAATCTTCAATCATCCCATCAGAATTTGTGCTTTTAGGCTTGTTGCAAGGCTCCGTTGGGGACAAGCTTGATTGATCTTGCAACTGCTCAAACTGTTTCTCTAGAGACTTGACGCGTTCAAATAAAGCGCGGATTACTTCAGCTTCTACGTCGCGGACTTTATCATGATCTAGAACATTGCTAGACAAGTTGTTCTGACGAGTCACGCGCCCTGGAATCCCAACTACAGTAGTATTGCTGGGGACATCTCGTAGCACCACAGAACCGGCTCCAATCCGGACGCGATCGCCAATTTGAATATTTCCCAATACCTTTGCACCCGCTCCCACAACTACATGAGAGCCTAAAGTCGGATGGCGTTTGCCGCTTTCTTTCCCAGTCCCGCCAAGGGTGACACCTTGATAAATCAGTGCATAGTCGCCCACGATCGCAGTCTCACCAATCACAACTCCCATCCCGTGATCAATAAACACTCCCTGGCCAATTAATGCCCCTGGATGGATTTCAATCCCGGTTAAAAACCGACTAATATGAGAAATAAACCTTGGTATAAACGGAATTCCAATTTTGTACAGCCAGTGTGCCAATCGATGGCATATTAGGGCTTGGAGTCCAGGGTAACAGAACAATACTTCTAGCCAGTTACGTGCTGCTGGATCACGCTCAAAAATGGTTCGCAAATCGGTTAATAGCATACTCTGTTGAGATTTTTGTTGGTAGGTGAGGCTCTGAAAACAGAAACTCAGGATAATTCCCACAAAAAGATCAAATTATTTATGGGAATTGTGTAAAATAACAATCTACGGTAAGTCGATAGAATATAGTGTTTTTGTGAGTAGTAAGTGGGATGCTATCACATTCCACACTTGGAAAAAATTAATTTCGCATAAACTGCGATAAGTCTCTCAATTCACCGTAGTATGTTGAGTACAGTCTTGAATAGCCAAAACTACGCTCTCTTGGATCTGTCTTCCAAAGTGGAATACGCGCTGCTGGCACTATTAGAACTGGCAAGCCACCACGGAAAAAAACTTCCTCTAACCATGAGCGAGATCACTGCCAAGCAACCCATACCTGAACGCTATTTGGAACAAATTTTGACCAATCTCCGGCGTTCTGGTGTGGTGCAGAGTCAACGCGGCTCTAAAGGAGGTTTCGTTTTAGTTCGTGAACCTTGGCAGATTACACTGCTGGAAATTGTCACTTTGGTTGAAGGTGAGCGGAAAGAGAAAGATACCTCTGACTCTACGACTCTGGAAAAGACTCTGATTTATGAAGTTTGGGAGCAAGCTAACGCTGCCTCAATTGAAGTTTTGGGTCGTTATACACTCCAAGACTTGTGCGAGGAAAGAGAAACTCGCGCCCAGCAAAGCCCGATGTATTATATTTAGACACGACGGAGTACCCACATGCGGATAGCGAAAGATATCACAGAGTTAATCGGCCGAACTCCTTTAGTTCAATTAAATAAAATTCCCCAAGCTTCAGGAGCGGTTGCTCGGATTGTGGTGAAGCTAGAAAGCATGAATCCAGCATCATCTGTGAAAGACCGGATTGGCGCGAGTATGGTGGAAGCGGCGGAAGAAGCAGGCTTGATTCACCCTGGAAAAACTGTTTTAGTAGAGCCGACTTCTGGAAATACAGGAATTGCGCTGGCGATGGTGGCGGCCGCCAAGGGATACCATCTTATTCTAACGATGCCTGACACAATGAGCCACGAAAGACGATCCATGCTCAAAGCTTATGGCGCTCAATTAGAGTTAACGCCAGGGGTAGAAGGGATGCGAGGAGCGATCGCTCATGCAGAACAGCTTGTAGCTAAAACACCCAATGCTTATATGTTGCAGCAGTTCCGTAACCCCGCAAACCCGAAAGTTCACGCCGAAACCACAGCCGAAGAAATCTGGGATGATACCGATGGAGAGGTAGATATTCTGGTGGCGGGAGTGGGTACTGGTGGGACGATTACGGGAGTTTCAGAAGTTATAAAAAAACGGAAGCCGAGTTTTCAAGCGATCGCAGTTGAACCAACCAACAGTCCGGTATTAACAGGTGGTAAATCAGGCCCTCACAAAATCCAAGGTATCGGTGCAGGATTTGTCCCAGCAATTTACCGTTCAGAACTGGTAGATGAAGTGATTCAGGTAGCAGATGAGCAAGCGATCGCTTACAGCCGTCGTCTAGCAAAAGAAGAAGGATTACTATCGGGGATTTCTACTGGCGCTGCTTTATACGCCGCTATTCAAGTAGCACAACGGCCAGAAAATGCAGGTCGTTTAATCGTGATGATCCAGCCTAGCTTCGGTGAACGCTACCTCAGCACCTCACTGTTCAAAGATCCAGAAGAGAATGAGTGGTTGAGTAAAGTTTGATTCCCAATACCAATTTTAGATTTTAGATTTTTGATCTAAGTAGCTAGGCGTAAATAAATTAAAGTTTGTAGTAAGGACTTTAGTCCTGATAATCATTGTTTTGAGCGATGAATCGCTCACTACGAACTAGCATTTTATTTTATGTTTAATTCTATCTACTTACTTAAATCTAAATCTAAAATTGGCTTAATTATCTACTAGAATTTTCACCTATTTCATCGGTACTTTCATTATTTCTCACCAAAATCATTAAACAGACACCACTAGCAGCTAGCTTTATTGGACTTAAAGCTTCACTTTTTAATACAATAAAAGCGCCTAATCCTATAAGAACAAAAGGCACAAGATTATTAACGTAGTGAGTCAATATATCAGCTATGACTCTATTGTTAGTTAATTTGTATGCAGCGTAGCACCAAAGTCCTAACAAGAGAAAAAATGATCCGATAATTACCACAAAACTCTCTAAATTGCTGCTAGCAAATAAAGGCACGTAGACACTAATATTATCGCTACCATTGGCAATTGTAACAGCTGCCACACTATAAGCTTGGGGAGAGAAAAAACTAGTAATTGTTGATGCTTCAGCTTCTTCTGTTGCAGCTACAACTTCTCTTGATGAATCTTCTTCCCGATTTACTAAGCTACTGATACCTATGGAAATTGGGAGTAAACCAAGTAATCCAATCCAGCTTTTTGATAAAACTAACCCACCAAATAAACCTGGAAGACTAAGGATTAACAGAACTGTAAAACCTAGAAACTGTCCAACAACTATATGCCGGGGACGAAAGTTAGTATTTATTTGAGAAAAAAACAACAATAGAATCACAATATCATCTATGTTAGTGGCAATGAACGCAATTGCCCCTGTAGTAATTGCAGTAACTAACTCGTTCATATTTTAAAATAAAGAAGAATTCAGGAGTCAGTAATAATTACTGTGTAATTTTAAATCTAAGTTGTGCCAGAAGCGTGAGGATTTCCCGAATAATTACGAATTACGAATTACGAATTAGTGAATTTGGTATGGTGGTAAATCATCTGACTTTTCACGGCATGTGGAAAAGGTAACGATTAACCTAACCCCCTAACCCCCAACTCGTCGCGGGAAGGGGGAAAATTCAAAGTCTCTCTCCTTTTAGGAGAGAGAAATAGAAGAGAGGTTTTCCAGATACCGTGAAAAGTCAGGATAAATCATAGGTTCTAAAAATACAGGATGAGTAAGCTAGGGACAGCCTTCAGTGAAGGGATAATTGCCTTCATCGCCACTAACATAGATGACATCATTATCTTGTTAATCTTTTTTTCACAAGTAGATGTTAATTTTCGGCGACGGCATATCTTGCTAGGTCAATATGTAGGTTTTGCAGCCATTATCATCGCTAGCTCACCAGGATTTTTTGGTGGTTTGGTTGTACAGCGAGAATGGATAGGATTACTAGGACTGCTACCAGTAGGAATTGGTATTCAACAATTAATATCTAGAAAAGAAGAAACTATATCAGTTCAGACAGTCAGCAGTGATTTTAGACAGGCCACACCGACTAACCCAGTATTGTCTTTTATTTTGAGCGTTTTGCATCCCCAAACCTATAAAGTGGCAGCAGTAACGATCGCAAATGGTGGTGACAATATCAGTATATATATCCCTTTATTCGCTGGTCAGGATCTTGCCAGTTTGGGAGTAATTTTAGGTATATTTTTTATCATGGTAGGGGTTTGGTGTGCGATCGCTTATTTTTTAAGCCGTCAACCTACCATTGCTTATGTTTTAAGTCGCTACGGTAAAGCTGTCGTACCTTTTGTGTTAATTGGTTTGGGTCTGTTCATTATGTATGAACGAGGCACATTTACTCTACTACCTTGGGTGAGAAGTTGATCAATTTTGGATGTTGAATGATGGATTTGGGATTGAAAATCTCAAATTGCTTATACCTGATGAACCAATTTCCAACTCACCATCATCAAAATAGCGTAAATAATAAACCGTAGTGGGCGTTGTGGGGCTATCTGGCAGATTTTAGCACCTAGTAACACTCCTGGTACAGAGCCTAACCATATAGGTAGTACCAAACTCCAATCAACTGTTCCTAAGCTGAGATGACCAAGGGCTGTAAACAGCAGTAAAATCGCTGCGTGCGAAATATCTGTACCCACTAATTTCCGTGCATCCAGGCGGAAAAACCCAATCAGCACTAGGGCAAACATTGAACCTGATGAGACGCTAGTTAGACCGACGAAACAGCCTAAAATTGCTCCCAAAGCGATTGTTAGGAAACGACCAAAGTTAGTTTCTAAATCTAACTTTGGCAGTTCGGGTAAATTAAATTTTGGGAAAAAAGTCAATAACAACAATTGCACTAGTGCCGACACTGTGACTAGCAAAATCATCCCGCCAAGCAAACGGAGCAAGATGTTATCCAGGTTATACTCACCTGTACGTTTAATAAAGTGCAAAATTCCCACCCCGAACAGTGAACCTGGAACACTCCCAAATGCCAACCATTTGACAACTTCTGTGTCAAGGGTTTTCTGTTCCCAATGCTTGACGCTACCAACAATCTTCATCAATGTGGCAGCCACAACATCAGAACTCACAGCAATGGAAGGCGGAACCTGAAAGACAAAAATCAACATTGGGGTGATGAGAGAGGCTCCGCCAATTCCTGTTAAACCAACGATGATGCCAACAAAAAAGCTTAAGAATGGTAGTAACAAATAGTGCATAATCTTTGGGGTTTCAACAATTAGTTATCAGTTATCAGAGTCCTGTTGAGCTTTCCTTCCACTTCTATAAGTGAGCAGTTTCGGTTAAGTAAATCCCCCAACGAAGCTTTGATAACTGTTCACTGACTTAACTACGAGCAGCTAGAACTGAAAGTTAGCTAAAGAGCATCAAGTCAGCCAAACTATAGCCCAGTGGTAAACAGAGCTAGTGATGGCAAATTATTGTGTTTCTCAAGGGATGAGTGACACAAAGGTTATCCAGCTAAAAGTTAGGCAGAGGATTTCTGGACAACTTAAAACCTGTCTGGAAGTTTTTGTAAGCATGACAACTTAACATTTAGCTGAAACAGACTTTGATAACTGCTTATGGGTCAGTTGCTCTGCTAAAATCAACTTCTAACGGGTTTTTCTGCGATTTTACATGTAAAAGCCGGTAAGGCGATACACTTACCGTATTTTACTCGTAAGCATGATTAAACGTCTAGCGTATTCGCGTTGTATATCCTTCAATTATCTGGATAAGACTCCGCAACAGTTTGGACTTGTGGAATTGGTTGCTAAAAAAATACCTAAATGAGTACGATATTTACCTATGCTTGCGATCGCTCTTGAGTAAAGCTTGGCGATTTACTGAAATTCATAATCTAATGTCAGATGACCAATTACTTTCGCTCTAATGTTGACGCAATGGCTAGCTATGTTCCTGGTGAGCAGCCTCAACGCGGCACACAGATCATAAAACTTAACAGCAACGAGAACCCCTATCCTCCTTCCCCAGCGGCATTAGCTGTGTTACGAAATATCGATGGTGAGTGGTTACGGCGGTATCCAGAACCTTTCGGTGGGGAGTTCCGACAAGCTGCAAGTAAAGTTTTAGGAGTTCCTAGTGATTGGATTATTGTCGGAAATGGCAGTGACGAATTGTTGAGTGTAATCATTCGAGCTTGTGCAGAACCGGGGAAGAAAGTTGTTTACCCGATGCCAACTTACGTGCTATATCGCACATTAACAGAAATGCAAGCAGCGGAAATTCTTGAGATTCCCTACAGCGAAGATTACAGCTTACCTTTGAAAGAACTAGTTGCTGCCAATGGGGCTGTGACATTTATTGCATCACCCAATAGTCCATCGGGGCACGTAGTCACAACAGATGACTTGCGAAAATTAGCCAGCCAGTTATCTGGAGTTTTAGTGATAGATGAAGCATATATAGATTTTACCGAAGACAATAATGCATTGGCTTTGGTGAAGGAATACGAAAACGTCATCGTGATTCGGACATTATCTAAGGGATACTCGTTAGCAGGATTGCGATTGGGCTTTGGAGTAGCAAATCCCAAACTGTTGCAGGGATTGTTTAAGGTGAAAGATAGCTATAACATTGATGCGATCGCTTGTGCAATTGGCACGGCTGCTATTACCGACCAAGCTTATAAAAATGCTTGTATAGCAAAGATTAAGGCATCACGGATTAAGTTGGCAAAAGACCTGAAACAATTAGGTTTTCATATTTGGGATTCCCAAACTAACTTTTTGCTGGCACAGCCAAAAGAGGGAAACGCAGAATATCTTTATCAAAAACTGAAGGAACGGGGAATTTTAATCCGCTACTTCAAGCAACCTGGACTAGACGATAAATTACGCATCACTGTTGGTACTGATGAGCAAAATCAGGCTTTAGTAGAGGCACTAATTTGTTTGTTAGAGATTGGGGAATGGGAGCAACCGGAAAAAGTGGGATTATGATGAAGAGGGCAGGGGATGCAGGGGACGCAGGGGATGCAGGGGAGGTAAAACAATGAATAAAGAAGCAATTAAAGATCATAAAGATTTGGGGATTTATAAAATTGCCTTTGAAGCAGCAATGAAAATTTTTGAGCTATCAAAGAAGTTCCCTGTGGAGGAGAGATATTCGTTAACTGATCAAATTCGTAGATCCTCACGCTCTGTTTGTGCTAATTTAGCTGAAGCATGGAGAAAACGACGTTATGAAGCAGCTTTTGTCGCTAAATTAAATGATTGTGAGGCTGAAGCCGCTGAAACTCAAACTTGGATTGAATTTGCTGTCAAATGCAACTACATGAATGTAGAAGTAGGACGAGAAGTTTATGCAAATTACAACCAAGTTTTATCCGGTTTGGTGAATATGATTAATAATCCATCCCCTTGGTTGAGAAATCATTAATCTCCCCCTGCATCCCCTGCCTCCCCTGCTCTTTTCACGATGATCTAACTTTTTCGCGTTGCTCCCACCAAATCTTACTCATATTTTCTTGCCCAGTCCCCTATCCCCTATCCCCTAAAAGTCTGAGAATATCACTTGGAGAATGGGCAATGAAGTCAGCACCATGAGCTTTTAATTCCTCTTCAGTTCCATAGCCATAGGTCACGCCAATGGAAGCGATGTCATGGCGCTTGGCTCCAATGATGTCATGTGAGCGATCGCCTACCATCATCACACTAGAAGATGAAAGATTTTCCGTCACTAAGATGTGATGAATCAAGTCGCCTTTGATGCTCCGGGTTCCGTCAAGTTCACTACCATAAACGCTATCAAAAAGCAACGATAAGTCAAAATATTCAATAATCTGCGTAGCATAAATATATGGTTTGGAAGTCGCAACAAAAGTTTTATAACCAGCAAAACGAATGGCTTTTAGGATTTCTGGAATTTGGGGATAAAGGGAGTTTTCAAACAATCCAATGGTGGCAAAGCGATGACGATACAGTAAAATAGCCTGTTCAATTAAAGTGCCATCTAAGGTGTTGAGTAATTGCGAAAAGCTGTCTTTCAATGGAGGGCCAATACACCAATGCAATTCATCAGCATTCGGTGGTTTGTAACCGAGTTCAGAGAGCGCATATTGAATGCAACCAGTGATTCCAGGCTTAGGATCTGTCAAAGTCCCGTCAAGATCAAAAAGGACGGCGGAAGAAGGCATATTGTATCCCACTGTAATTTGTAATGATGGAATGGCACTAAGAAAAGAGAAAATCGTTGAGGCAGCAGGGGAGCAGAGGAGCAGGGGAGAAAGAAGAAATTTTAGGCATTGCGTTCAGATATTTAGAAATTCCCCTCTGCCCCCCTGCTCCCCTGCCCCTCTGCAATCCCTACGCCGCTTACTTTTCAGCTTAACTTAGTGCCATTCCGTAATGATGCTCTCTACAAGACAAGGAGTAAGCGGCGCTAATGCTGCGCTTTTTGGCTGGAAACCTTTAAATTCCCTTGAATCCCATACTACTTTCTACCTGTTGCTGTGTTGTAGTAGAATTCACCTTACCAGATGCAACTCTCTTAGAAGTCTGAAGCCATGTACCAACTTGGCTCAAGAATATGCCTACTAAAATCAAGCTACCGCCAATATATTGAGGTAGGTTAGGGGCTTCACCCAAAATTAAATATGCTGCGAGGATGCCTACAATTGGGCCAAATGAACCAATTAAGGAAGCCGTAGATACATTAGAAGTTTTCAAGCCTTTAATCCAAAAAGATTGGCCTACCACTACAATCAACCCACCATAGAGAAACATCCACTGCCACAAGAATGGTGATAAGACATCAGCGAAATGATCTCTGCCATAGAGGACTAAAGCAATGAGGAAAAAGATTACGGTTCCTAGTGCAGTCCGAAAGATGCTATAGATTCCCAGAGGAATCTGTGAAAGGTGTTTTTTGCCAATAATCGTAGAAACAGCTATAACCACAGATCCCACTGCTGCCAAAAGTTCCCCTATGCCTAAACCGAAACCTTCCATGTTCATCATGGTTTCTCCTGGAGGCTGAAGGATAATAGTTAGGATAACGCCAATAAAGGCTGCGATCGCTCCGATAAATTCCCAAATATTTACCCGTTCCTTCAATAACCACACTGATAAAGCCAGACTTAGAGGCGGTTCCAAGCGTCCTACCAAGATGACATTGTTCACCCCTGTGAGTGCCAGTGCTTGGAAAATTAAGCCAGGGGCCAATGCTCCCGATAAAATAGCTACTGCTGTCAGACTGACCCAATCCTTCCTTGAAAGTTGCTTCAAAGTAGCCTTGTTCCACTGTCGCCCATAGATTAGGATCAAAAGTATCAAGGCGCAAAGGTTTCCCACGAATAAAACATTACACAAAGAAATTGGATTGCGATTGCCGATGAAATGTTGAGCACCAATTTCTGTTAGCTTCCGGGTAACGGCACTAGATGCTCCAAAAATTAGCATTGCTAGCCAAAGATATGTTTGTCCGGGAATTCTATGGATTAGGCGATGTGGTCTTCTGGGTCTGGTCACAATAACACTACTGCAATGAAAGCATTGCTCATTATATTATGTTGTCCTCATCCACTTCAGAATGAGGTTTTGTTGAGAAAATACTTAAATTATGCTGTGACTTAGAGTTACCATCATTGCCTGAGAAATTGCTGAGAATTAACTAAATTTTCTCAAGGGATAAATTCATGAAAATAGTGGTCAAGTTTCAATAAGCTCTCACTCCTTCCTGAGATGCTTTGGATGTTCAGGATAAAACAAAAAAGAGAAGTAGCAAATGAAACTCGCATCCCTACTTACAAGTGTTGCTTTGGTTGGTTTTTTCACAGTTTGGGACGCACCATTAAAAGCGATCAATCCGTTATTAGTGCAGGCATCAGCAGCCGAAGAATTGTCTGTAGCACAGAAAATAGACTTGCTGACTAAGAATAAAGGTCAGATTGGTAGTGGCGATCAACTGCGTCGTTTCTTTTTTACTGACTTGGAGCCAATCGGTATCCAGCCAGGTGGTGTAAGTCACGTAGTTAACCTTTATAACAAAGCCAATAATGTCACATTTGCTTACTGTTCACACTACGATGTGATTGTTGCCGTGAAAAAAGGTAAGGTGACTAAGTTTGAACCCAGTGAAGTGAAGTAATAATGAAGAGTGCTTAGTTCCGAGTGCTGTTAGCGGTAGCGGGGCGTTTAGCCCGTGCTGAGTTAAAAGACCACGCCACTTGCGGGTGGGGTATCAACCTTCTCCTGACTGTATGATTCCGCTTGACTTTGGGCGGGGCTTTTACCAAGTACATAAACACTGAGTAATTCTTAATTCACTCAGCACGGACTAAACGCCCCGCTACCGCTAACAGGACTCAGGACTCAGCACTGAGTTGGTAAATCTACTTTGATTTCTGAACTAATTTGCGTAGGTAGGCAATAGGCAATAGGCAACAGGAAAGAAGGCTGAATCAGGGTTTTGGCTGTTGTTTGTGTAAGGTCTGTGCTATTCCAAGTCATTGTGGGTTGTTGACCAAAAGAATGGGATACAAGCCCCGTCGTTCTACGACGGCTTTTCTTGATTTCTGATGTACTGCTTTAGGATATCTAATGGCGCACCCCCAACAGACACAGCGAAATAACTAGGACTCCATAAGGCTTCTTTGTGGGGTTTTTTGTATCCGGCTTGCCCATACCTGCGGCTAGCAACACCTTTCAAGGCATTAACTATTTGAGAGATGGACAGCTTAGGCGGATATTCAATAAGTGCGTGAACATGGTTATCCTCGCCGTTAAATTCAATTACTTGAAAATCCATTTTTTTGGCTACTTCTCTAAACGTTTTATCAATTAATTCAAGGCTTTCTTTTGTAAATACAGACCTACGATATTTGGTAACGCAGACCAAATGAATTTTTAAGTCTGTAACAGAGTGTCTTTCTTTGCGGAACTGGCTTGTCACTTTTTGTAGACCAATGTACAATACTTCTACAGACCAATTATACATTATCGATGAAAGCTAGATATCAATTCCGTTTCTACCCAACAGACCAACAACAGCAGCTTTTAGCTCAGTTGTTTGGATGTGTTCGCGTAGTTTGGAATGATGCACTGGCTATTTGCAAACAGTCCGTTAGCGTAGCCTTCGCGAGTACCCGCAAGGCAAAGTTACCAAGTAACAACGACTTGCAAAAGTTAGTGATTACGCAAGCTAAAAAGACTGATGAACGTTTATGGCTATCTGATGTTTCTAATATCCCATTGCAACAATCTGTTGCTGATTTGGGAATTGCCTACAAAAACTTTTTTGATTCCCTTAAGGGTAAGCGTAAAGGCAAAAAGGTCGGTAGCCCTAAATTCAAAAAGAAGGCGCAAAGACAATCAGCGAGATTTAGAATTGGTGGATTCTCAATCAAAGGAGACGAAGTATATCTAGCCAAAATTGGTAATGTTAAGCCTATTTGGTCAAGGCAGCTACCATCTGCACCAAGTAGCGTAACTGTTATTAAAGATTGTGCTAACCGCTATTTTCTCAGCTTTATTGTAGAGATAGAACCTGTTGGTACTGATGCTAAAAACCAAAGCATTGGTATTGATTTAGGGCTGAAAACTTTTGCAGTTATGAGTAATGGGGAGAAAGCAATCAGCCCTGATTACTCGAAGAAAGACCGCAAAATTCGTAAACTACAACGCAAGCTAGCAAGGCAGCAGAAAGGCTCTAAACGTCGTGAACGTACCCGCATAAAAATTGCAAAACAACACAATCAAATCGCAGATACTCGCAAAGATTTCCTGCATAAACTATCAACCAAAGTAGTTAGTCAGAACCAAGCTATTATTTTGGAAGATTTGAACGTGTCAGGAATGGTCAAAAACCGTAGGCTAGCAAGAGTGATTAGCTTGCAAGGATGGCGGGAATTTCGGGTATTATGCGAGGCTAAATCTGAAAAACTTGGTCGAGATTTCAGAGTAATCAATAGATGGGAACCTACCAGCCAAACTTGCTCTTGCTGTGGGTATCGCTGGGGCAAGATTGATTTATCTGTTCGCTCAGTGCTGTGTTTGAACTGCAACACCACACATGATCGAGACGAAAACGCATCTAGAAATATAGAAATGGTCGGCATGGGGCATCGGCACGACCTTAAACGGACGGGGAGCGACTGTCAGACTACTTCGTAGCTAGTTGCTGTGAGCCGTCAAGAATCACCGACGTAGAACGTCGGTGAGTATGTCAAATTGAGATCACAACGTCTGTCTAGGAATTTTGCTATTATTTGCTACTTTGAAATATATGCAAATAATTGAAATTTCTCCATTCCAAGCATTTCGCCGGAGTGTGGCAACGGTGATACAGGTAGTTCCAAAGGAGCTACGCTATGTCGCAATATTGACTTTAGTGGGTGGTGCAGGCCCAGCGATCGCCATTTGGCTCAACAAGGTGATTATTGATGAAATTACTCGCTTATTGAGCATAGGGACAACGCAGAATGCGATCGCCCTGATACTTTCTCAACCGCTGCTACTCTCCAGTATTGCAGGTTCACTGCTGGTTAATTTGGTGAGTGATGCGATCGCTAATATCAATGCTTTTGTATATACTTCCCTGCGCGATCGGATTCTCGGCTTTGCCCAAGGACAAGTGATTGAGAAGGTTGCAACTTTTGAAGATATTGCCCTGTTTGAAACACCCGATTTGCTCAATTTGGTGCAGTTGTCCGAAAAGGGAGTGCAAAGACTTCCAGAGCTTTGTCTCAGGCTTGTGACGCTGTTAGAGGGAATTTTCATCTTCATTCCAGCCATACTGCTTTCGATGTCCCTTGCTTGGTGGGTACCAATAATTTTATTTAGCTGCGTCACCCCTGTAATGTATGTGCAGATGAAATACCGTAAGCAAGCTTGGAGGATAGAAAAAACCCAAGCAAGTGTTCTTCGGGAAATGAACTTGTATAAAACGGTTTTAACTGGGGAGACATACGCTAAAGAAATACGCTTGTTTAGTTTGCAACCCTTATTCTTAGAACGCTGGCACGGACTTTACCGTACCATTTTTAGAGCAATGGAACAGATCCGCCGTCGGGGGACAACAGCGGTTATTGGCTGGTCTTTATTAAGTGGTTTCGGTTTGGCTTTACCGTATATATATGTAGTCCAAGGAGTGCTAGGTGGAACCCATACATTAGGGGATTTAGCACTTTACACTGGGGTAATTTTGGAAGTGCGTCGGAGTTTAGAGAATCTGATGTCTGGTGGATCAGAGTTATATAATATTGCACTGGCAACAACGCCCATTTTCCAGCTTTTGGAGTTAGAGCCGCAGTTGTCCTGTTCTAATCCAGAGTTGCAATCAAAATCAGTCACAAAGGCATGGGGAGAAGTCAGGGAATTAGCTGCTAATAATAAGAACTTTGAAAGAAATGGGAATCATCATCAGCAAGCTTTATCACGTCTGAATACAACTGAGTATGAACCATCGCAGACAGGCATTTATGTCAAAAATCTTTCCTTCACCTATCCCAACAGCAATCACGCAATCCTGAAAAACATCAATCTGACGATTCACCCCAACGAGATGATTGTATTAGTGGGTGAGAATGGTGCTGGCAAGACGACATTAGCAAAGCTATTATGTCGCCTTTATGATCCTAGCCAAGGTGCGATTATTTGGAATGGGCAGGATTTACGATCGCTCCCCTTAGAAGATTTGCGATCGCGAATTGATGTAGTCATGCAAGATTATGCTCGTTTTCCGACTACTGTGCGGGAAAATGTTGCCTTTGGGAATTTACCTAAAATGCAGGATGATGCCGCTATCACGGAAGCGATCGCTGAGGCTGGTTTGGCGAGAGTAATTGAAAAGCTAGATCAAGGTTTGGAAACTCTCTTAGGCAAACAGCTAGAAGGCGGTATTGATTTATCAGGGGGACAATGGCAGAGATTAGCGATCGCTCGTGCTTTGTTGCGACTCTCTCCAGCCGAACTCCTCATACTTGATGAGCCAACAGCGAACCTTGATCCGAAAACAGAACATGAGATTTACGACATTTTGCGTACCCTGGCGAAGGGGAGAATAGCCGTTGTAGTCAGCCATCGCCTCGCCTTAGCAAAATTAGCAGACCGAGTAGTAGTACTAGAACACGGTCAAATTATCGAGGTAGGTACTCATGATGAACTTATGGCACTAGGCGGACAGTATCACTTGATGTTTACTCGTCAGGCTAGTAGTTACAACTAAGTGGGGAGTAAAGAAGGGAATAGGGTACAGGTTACAGGGTACAAATTATTCCCTATTACCTATCACCTGTCACCTCTCCCCTAATCCCAATGCCCCAATTTATTCTGGTAACTTATATTGCTCCACAATACGCTTGGCAAAATCTGGAACGTGCGCTTCTAATTTTTCTGGATGATTCCGCTTTACATACAAATAATTCCGAGTGAAGTGAGAATCAATGGAAAACCGCGCATATTCTAAACCCTTGGGGCCAATCTTTTCAATCACCACACCCATGAGTTTTGCTGCCCACATCGGGAGGGTAACGCCTTTATCGTAAGCGGGAATACTTTGCTGTACGGCTTCTTTCCGGTTGCCTTTAGATGTCACTGGTTGAGTGTCTAACTGGTCTTTCACCAAGTCCAGCATTTCCTTACCAGTGTCATTTCTGACTACAATCCATTGCCAGCCGAAGGGTGCGCCCATATAGCCAACGACTAAATCGGCTAAGGAGTTGACGTAATCAAAACAACTCATACAAGATGGGGCAAAAACATCTTTGAGTTTGTTGGTCTTCAAGCCAAAGAAAGGCACTGTTTCAGATGAGCCATCCTCATGTTTGAAGTGAACCCGGAAGTCTTGCATGAATTCATAATGCACGACTGTATCTGGCGATCGGCTGGTGGTTTCTAAGAATTTTTGCAGTCCAGCGCGGTTAACATTGTCTACGCAGGGCGTACCCAAAACATATAGCTTTTCTAAACCAAGTTGTTTTTCTACGGCTCGTAATGCCTGGATTTGGCAACCAACACCAATTACCAACAGCCGCTTCATCCCTGATTTTTCTATCTGTTCCAACACAGAAAGGTTTGGGGAAAGTGTTGGTTTATTTACCCGCGCTGCTAGTATTTCTTCTGGAGTCCGAGCGATGACGGGCATGGGTTGAAAACGGTCTTCTTTAGTGTTTTGCACACACACCACACCTTCAACTAAGCCGCGATTGAGCATTTCAATGGCGATGCTACTAACAATACCCGTCCATTGTGCGCCTTCGATGGGCTGTTGTTTCCGCGCTGCCATCATGTCTTGGTGAACACCAAAGTAGAGTTCATCGGGGTTGTCGAGATGGCGCGATCGCGTGTGCGTTTCTGCTTCAAGTTCGCCTATCTGCTGATTAATAAAAGCGCAGGCTTCCTTGACATAATGAATATAGTATGTATCACATAGTCCGCACTCGCTACAGAGTTCTTTTGCAGGGCGGCGGCTGGTAGGTTTTAAGGCTCTGGCTTTTTTGTGAGGAGAAACTGAGGTCATATAAACTTTTTGTTTTATCCAGGAATCGCTTTTATTACAATACCTTCACTAGCTATGAACTTGACGATAGAGATTGAACTGGGGATTGGGGATTGAGACTAGTAGTCTGTCAACCCAAAAATGCTAAGTGAGGACTGGGGAAAGGGGAAAGGGAAAAGGGTAAGAGATTTAAACCCTTTCCCCCTTCCCCCTTACCCTTTACCCCGCCAAGTTCACTTGGCGAACTACTAGTACAGCACGGCGGAAATAAACCACCCATTCCCAATCAACAAAACCCTTACGCTGTCTTCATTTTTAATTTTTAATTTTTAATTCCGCCTTGCGGTACTAGGCTGTTGACTTTGGCTATTTTTCGGAAATTTTCCGAAAAATTATTTGTGCTGGTTTTTGTTTGTGTGAAAGCGCCTGCACGGTAATAAAAGAAATTCGTAGACAGGGAGAGACACTAACCATTATCATCATCACAGCTCGTAAAGACGATCAAAAAGGAGCGATCGCATTCAAAAATGGAGCAAATGACTATATTACCAAGCCATTTCGCTTCAGTGACTTGCTGGAACGAATTAAAATCCATCTAAGTCGTGGTTGAGTATGAAACAGCACAGTAAGTTCGATAAACTGACTTCTAAGCAATCGAATAACCGCTTGCAACTATCAAATAATCTCACTGCACATACAAGTATTTCTAGACATTGGTTTAGTTATTTGAAGGTTGGTCAAAAGATCGGTATTGGATATGCGCTGCTTGTGAGCATCGCCGTGCTGGGAACTACTATGGGTTTTGTGATTGCAGATTATTACAAGCAGAAAGCGCAAAAGCGGGAAGATGCAGCATTTGAAGAGTTATATCAAGCGTCTCAACTAAAAACGAGCGTATTTTATGTCCGCACCACCCAACATCAACTGATTCTCTACATGGATAGACCTAAGCTATGGGAAAAAAATTATACTCAATTAATTGAGCATGTTGCCGAAGCCCGACAACTTTGGTTTGAATTAACAGCAAATTACACCATTAACAAGCCCACCATGTATGGTTCTGTAAGTAGGCAGAAAACAGTTTACCCTTTGTTGCAGAATTATCAAGGTTTTAGCGCTTATTTACAACGCACAGAAGCTTTTTTTAAAGAGAATAATCCCAATAATTTATCACCGAGCGACATTAAGACAGCACAAACTCAATTGTTTAATTTTATGCATGGCTCGTCGGTTTTTTTGATGGATGACTTTCTCAATGACATCAGCAAGCTTGTGAAAGTTACAGCCGAGGAGTATCAGCAAGCAAAGCTGGAACTACAAACGGCGGAAAAATTACGTTTATACATTATCGTTGGTAGCCTGTCACTATCAATTGCGATCGCTACATTATTAGCAATTTACACCAGTCGCGCCATTGCCCGTCCCATTCAAGCTGTCACCCATATTGCCCAACAGGTTACAGAAGAATCTAATTTCGATTTACAAGCACCCGTCACAACTAATGATGAAGTTGGCATCTTAGCGACTTCTCTGAATCGTCTTATTCAGGAAGTTCAGCAACTCATCAAAGCCCAAAAGGATGCTAATGAACAGTTAGAAGTATACAGTCAGGTGCTAGAAAAGAAGGTACGCGAACGGACGCGGGAGTTAGATGAGAAAAATCGCTGTTTAGAATTGGCGTTAGAAGAATTACGTTCCACCCAAGCAAATCTCGTAGAAAATGAGTGCAGGGAGTAGGAGGAATACGGTTCGGGGAAAGGGGAAAAAACTTTAGTAAGTATTTCCCAGTGCGATCGATCGCACTAGCCATATCAACTTTTTCCATCCCCGTGGGGAGAAAGACATTAGGACTTAAGAATTGACAAGAAAGACCAAATATGGATGATTTGAAAAACCACATCCAATACTGTTCGGTTGAGCAATAGACGCGATAAATCGCCGTCTCTACAAAAATCAGTCCTTGTAGAGACGGCGATTTATCGCGTCTTTGTGATCTAAAGCGGTAGGGCGCAGAGCAAAAAATTTCCTCCTTAACTAATTTTGAGTTTCCATCCCCTTTCGGGGCGATGCGATCGTAAAGCTAAAGGTATCCGTTGGATTGACTGTAACGAAATGTTGAAGTTTCCATCCCCTTTCGGGGCGATGTGATCGTAAAGAATATAATCCGTTTTCTACAACTCCTAAACTTTAGTTTCCATACCCTTTCGGGGCGATGTGATCGTAAAGACAAAGAATTATATTCCGGGAGCATTTTCCTGAATATAATTCGTTTCCATCCCCTTTCGGGGCGATGTGATCGTAAAGATAAAGATTTTTTCTGATGATCAATCGCGATGCTGCATTGACGTTTCCATCCCCTTTCGGGGCGATGCGATCGTAAAGAGTTCACTTCTGGAAGCCTTACAGGAAGAGGGCTTGAGATACCCAAATCGACACCACTTTTTTGAGTGTCAATAACTCCCAAAAGATTCTCAATAACTCTTCACCTTCACAGGCTGGAAAGCTTGCTGTGTAAATAATCGACACCACTCAACGAAATTATGCGGTTTTCAAGGTTCTGGCAAGTGGTGTCGATGAGTTCAACACATTTGGAAGAAGGGTATAGCATTTTACCTATGATTGTCAAGATTTTGTCAATCTGACTCCTGTTAGCGATAGCGGGGTGTTTAGCCCATTCTGACTTCTGAATTCTTCTTCAAATCAACAATTTTCTCCTGAAGTTTCACAAGCGCCAATACTCACCCAACGGCTAGAACCATCTTCCCAATGTTCTTTCTTCCATATTGGCGCATTGTGTTTGAGCGTATCAATAGCATATTGGCAAGCTTCAAACGCCTCACTCCGATGAGGACAACCCACTGCTACTAAAACGCTGATTTCCCCAACTCGCAAACGTCCAACGCGATGATAAATCGCTACTCGATTCACATCAGAGGTAGATAAACGAATATCAGCAGCAATTTGATAAAAGATCCGCATTGCCATCGGTTCGTAAGCTTGATACTCTAAAGCAACCACAGGTTTACCATCGGTTTGATTGCGAACCATACCACTCATCACAACCACAGCACCGTTGGCTGGATCATCAGACTTGGTATAGATTTCTTCGAGAGATAATGGTGCAAAGGTAATGGCAAAACTATCTTCGGATCTTGGTTTAACAGCAGAGGCTAGTGTAGTCGTCATAACTGCATTGATATGATGTGGGCTTTTTCTATTCTCTCTGAACTGAGCATTGCTGGTCTATGTTTTATAAGAAGAATTCAGAACTCAGGAGTCAGAATTCAGTATGAATTTTGAACTTCATAGTGGATTAATCCAGGGGTTTAAGACCCCCACTAAATCTACATATTTAGTGGTCTTCAAGACAGTGGCGGGTCTGAATCCCGCACTTATTCATTCTGACTCCTGAATTCTGACTTCTGAATTCTTCTTCAAAAATTTTCTTGCCTATTAGGAAAGCAATCAAGGGTTAAAATTCTCTTCTTAGAGTAAAAATGGTTTTTTCTGTTAGCGAAAAATAATAATGCCGCAAATCTTCTAAAATTTACTGAAAATAACCAAATTGCACTGTTATCCTCCTCAATGCATATTACTATAATTAAAGCGGTCAAGTTATCTGCTTGTTCGCGTATTGAAATAATTGGATAGTCATGGACATTTAAGAGGTTGTTTGAAAAGTGTTTTGCTGTGACTTTAGGCAGTTTTAGATTCCCCCTAACCCTCCTTAAAAAGGCTACGGTTGTACACAAGTCTAAAAAAGCTCGATTTCCCTTTATTCTCTCGTTGATCTCGTTGATCTCGTTCCCAGTCTCCGACTGGGAATGGGTTATTAGGGGCTGCTGCCTCTAGTCAGACATTGAGTCAGAGACTCAATGAATGCATTCCCAGTCGGAGACTGGGAACGAGGAAATGAGGAAAGTCTTATTAAGCTAGGTTTTTAGGAGTTGTGTGTACACCGTAGCTAAAAAAGGGGGGAACCAAAATCAAAGTCCTCCAATTTATCGGGGGATTTAGGGGGATCTAAAATTTTTGATACCGAAAAGAGGACTTTTCAAACATCCTCTAAGATATTGATGGCAATCCCCACCTACAGAAAGGGCGATAAATAGACGTTTCTTAGTAACACGAGGACAAGTTGTCATTCAGCAATAGTTAGGAACAATTTAATGAAATCTTTCGTGTGTAACAATGAATCAGCGAGACTTGAGGCTTTGCGTCAGTACCAGATTCTCGACACTCCACCAGAAGAAGCATTCGACGATCTAGCGTTCTTAGCCGCACAGATTTGTAACACACCGATCGCCTTGATTAATCTAATTGACGCTAATCGTCAGTGGTTCAAAGCCAAGGTGGGGTTGAATCTCCAGGAAATGCCACGAAATAAGGGATTCGATTCGATTTGTATGGAAAGTGGCGAAGTTTTGATTATTCCCGACACCTTAGCCGATAAACGATTTGCGACAAATCCCCTAGTTACCTCTGCTGAATTTGCTGTGAGATTTTATGCTGGCGTACCTTTGTTAGCGCCGGGAGGAGAAGCGATCGGGACTCTGTGTATAGTTGATCGCGTACCACACCAAATCAGTCCCCAACAGCTGGAAGCACTGCAAACTCTGAGCCGTGTGGTAGTTAGACAACTAGAAATTCGGCGGAACTCAGTTGAACTGGCAACCGTAAAACAGGAGTATAATCAGGCACGGGAAGCATTACAACAAAGCGAATCTACTTTGAGCAGCTTCTTTAACAGTTCGCCAATGATGATGGGAATTGCCGAGTTGGTAGATAATGAAATCCTGCATATTTCGGATAACCCCGCCACAGCTAAATTTTTTGGACTCACGCCAGAAGCAATGCAAAATCGGCTAGCGCGAAACATGGGTGCAACAGATAAGCGTGTTTCCCAGTGGATACGTTGTTACCGTCAAGCAGAACACAGTCAATCACCTGTCAAGTTTGAATATTCTTACGATACTCCCCAAGGTGAAATATGGATATCAGCTACAGTCTCAACAATTGCGGTAAGTTCCGGTAGTCGTCCGCAATTCGCATACATAGCTGAGGATATTACCGAACGTAAGCAAGTAGAACAAAAAATCTGCGAACAAGCAGCATTGCTGGATATTGTCAGTGATGCGATCGCTGTACAAGATTTGTCTAACAAAATCTTATTATGGAATAAAAGTGCTGAAAAACTTTATGGCTGGAAGTCAGAAGAAGCTATAGGTAAGCAGTCCGATGACCTTTTATCAATTGAATCTTTGACGCAACACCTAGAAATTTGTCAGACCGTTTTAAAAAATGGTTTTTGGCAAGGTGAGTTACACAAAAGCAGCAAATCTGGCAAAAAACTGATTGTTGAAAGTCGCTGGACGCTGATCAAGGATGAGCATTTTCAAGCTAAATTAATTCTTGTCGTTGATACTGATATTACCCAGATAAAACAACTGGAAAAGCAATTTTTCCATGCTCAACGTATGGAAAGTATCGGTACTCTTGCTAGTGGGATTGCTCACGATTTAAATAATTTGTTGTCACCAATTTTGATGTCAGTGCATCTGCTCAAAGCTAAAAGCTGCGATCAACAAATTAATCAAATGCTATCAATAATAGAAAGCAATGCCAAACGTGGTGCTGATTTGGTTAAGCAAGTGCTGTCATTTGCGAGGGGAATTGAAGGTGATGTTCAAGGACAAACGGCTACGCGTCAACATACCGTGCTTCAACTCAAGCACCTTATTTTAGAAATGCGGCAAATTATCTCACAAACATTTCCTAAATCAATTGCAGTGTACACCGAAATTCAGGAGGAATTGTTACCTATTTGTGCCGATAGTACCCAACTGCATCAGGTACTCATTAATTTGTGTCTCAATGCGCGGGATGCCATGCTTACAGGTGGAACTTTAACAATATCTGCTGAGAATATTTGGATTGATGAAACTTATGCGAGTATGCATATAGAAGCTACAGTTGGTGCTTACATTATCGTGACAGTTGCTGATACAGGATTTGGAATTAGCAAAGAAATATTAGACAGAATATTTGAACCATTTTTTACAACAAAAGAGTTGGGAAAAGGTACAGGACTTGGACTATCAACAGTCATGGCAATTATTAAAGAACATGGTGGTTTTATCACCGTATCAAGTTATGTAGGCAAGGGAACAGAATTTAAGGTGTACTTGCCAGCAGTTAATCAAGTTCCAACGCAGTCGTTAGAAGATATAGAAATACCGATTGGTTCTGGAGAATGCATTTTAGTTGTAGATGATGAAACTGCCATTCAGGAAATTACTAAAACATCCTTAGAAAACTATAATTACACTGCGATTACTGCTAGTGATGGGATGGAAGCATTAGCAATTTATGCCCAGTATAAAGATAAAATTAGTGCTGCTATTATTGATATGATGATGTCCAAAATGGATGGAGCAACTACCATTCGCACATTGCAAAATATCAATCCGCTATTGCCGATTATTGCTGTTAGTGGACTGCTAACAAGTGAGCAAGTACCAATCGATAAAACAGCTGAGTACACGGCTTTTTTACCTAAACCTTACACAACACAAGAATTATTGAAAACCCTAAATGCAGTTATTAGTCATTAATCTGCACTATCTATAGGAATCCGCTTTGATTTCTGAAATTATTTGCGTATGTAGGCAATAGGAAATAGGCAATAGGCAACAGGAAATAAGTCTCTTCAAGTTGTACTGAATTTTTTCAAAAATCAAATAGGAGTCTTATAGCCGATCGCAGTCATATCTACCTTTAATCTCTTGATTGAAAAAGCTGCCAATTGAGTTAGAAGAATGTAAATCTTCCCAAGTATCCTCGTCTATGCCTAAGTATTGATAAACAGCACCACTTTGAAACTCAACTTGCAAAATCTGTTCGTTGCGATCGTAGCCTACAGCCATAGCCATTGATGAGACAACTGGTAGCATGACAATTGGTTCTTCTTCAAATGGCAATGCAGGTGTTTCTGCGATCGCTTCGTTAAGTTCTTGCAATCCTTCATAAGCTTCTATTGGCGCCGGAATTTCCAAAAACTCTAGTTCATTGCCTCGGTCGAGCAACAACTGCAAATATCCGTCAGAGTGAGCGATCGCAACTAAACTGCTCAAGTCTACCTTAGATAGCTTCATTTATATGCTCTCCTGTTGGCATAGTCGGGAGTGTTAAAGTTTTATGCAACACTTACGTGTTTTATAGTACAAATATACTATAAAAGCATTTGGCTGTCAAGCTTGCTAAAACACTGAGTAAAGAATATGTCAGAACAGACCTTCATTCAAACTGACTTTGAGCGATCGCAGGACATTAACTCATCTCACAGCTTTTCGAGTCATTAGTCATTAGCACCAATGACAAATGACAACCCTCACTAGTACAGCACGGCGCAAATAAACCACCCATTCCCAATCAACAAAACCCTTACGCTGTCTTCATTTTTAATTTTTAATTTTTAATTTTTAATTCCGCCTTGCGGTACTAGTTCACCCTTTTGGGTGAGTCATATATCAACCGATCAGATGACCTGACTGAAGGAAGCTGAGATTAATAATAAAGAGGAATCTATTACTAAGGAAGACCGATCGCATTTTACCTAAGAATAACTTATGAAACTTGCTACCTTAATAAATTCTGCACTAATTTTTGCTTCTATTACTCTTGTACCTGGAATCGCAAGCGCTCAAACAGCTACTACAAACACCAGTGAAACAATAGTTATTAACTCTAACAATTTATCCAGTAACTCTACTGCTGTTAGTTACCTCCAGCCTTTCAACCTAGTTACTTTTGCTTATCAAGGAGGTCTGCAACAGCACGGCATTCCTAGCGGCGGAGAGCTAGTATTTAAAACTTTGAACAGAAATATTATTGCGAAAGATGTGGTTAAGGCTGCTGTTAATGCAGATAAATTACCATCACAAGTTTTAAACGACCAAAGTTATCTCAGTGCTGTTAATTTAGAACTTAACGCATTGCCCGATTATGCTGCTGCTGACTGATTTGGTTTTTCTTATAGAACCGATTTGGCATCTAACATTTTCTAGCATTTTTCCATAATAAAAACTAAGGGTCTGCTAAATTTAACGCCCAAATCCTTCTGATGCATATTGCAAATAAACTTCCGCACCAGTCCAAGAAAATATATTTAGATTTGTTGTAGCCAAAGATGGCATAAATATTACTTCCCATCCTCCAATATTAATGTAGACTCAGCAGTACGCCCAAATTCTTCTGGTGCATATTGCAGGTGAACTTGGGCACCAGGCCAAGAGAATGTCCCAGGTGTTACAGAACGAACTAAGTAGTGCAAGCTATAAACTCCTGGTTCGAGGTGGTCGGCGTAGGCGATAATGCGATCGCGGTAGATATTTCTAAAACCAAGTTCCCAGCTATCGGCTTTTGCTTGTAATGCGGCTGTGGTAGTTTGAAAACTTGCATCCACCGCCTCAAAACCTGATGGTAACGGATCTTTAATTACTATATGATCCACAGGATGATCGGCGATAATTTCTAAACCAATATCAAACACCTGTCCAGAGGCTAAATTTAAAGGTTTATCAAAAGCGTAAAGACCTGTTTTTTGCAGAACTTTCTCTTCATTTAATTTGCTAATTTCTCGTGTTACGCGTAAACCATTAAATCTGCCTGGTTGATTTCCCTGTAAGCGGTAATTATAAGCAACCAGATAGTGCAAAGTGCCATTACCTGATTTTTGCAACGTTAAATCATTACGTCCACGGGGTAATAGATTCATCGGCACAATTAGTTGTAAGCTAGGATTTTGATATCCATTAAACTTATTTTCCCCTAACTTATTACCAGCTAATTGCACTGTGGCAACAAAATTAGGTGGCGTGGGTTGCAGTTGGCTATATTCTACCAAAGCTGTTAATGCTTGGGCATTATTATAGTTAGTTTGCCATGTGCCATTCCGTCGCAATGCAAGAAGACTTTGGAATAACTTATTGATAACTTCGGGTTTACTCTGCTTGGCAATAAATAATCGTAAAGCTTGCGCTTGCGTCGTGGTAGATGAACTCATCCATCCCCAACTAGTTGGTAAACTCACAACTGCTGTCCGACCAGTTTCATATATATTCTGTTGCAGCTTGTTCACTAATTGTTGAGATTCGTCTTGCCATTCTGGGAATTGAGATAAGTATCGTGCTAGTTTAATTTGAGTTACTACATCAAAGTTATTGCGCTGTTCATAAATATCTGCAAGAAAAGTATTGCGTTTTTCACCCACTTCTGACAAAGCAATTAAAGCATTAAGTTGCAGTTGTCTTTTACAGAGTAGTTGTTTGCAAAACTCATATTCTCCAGGATTCGCCAGAACTTTTTGCAGATAAACTTTCAGGCGAGACAGCATTGCAGAATCGACTAAATTCGGGAACACCTGACTGGCTTTAGCCAAAGATTCAGCCGTGTATGAAGAAACCCAAGGGTCTGATTTTTCTTGTCCGGGGAAAGCAGCAAAACCACCATCGGCTATTTGGAGTTTTTGTAATTTTTCAATTGCTTGATTTGCCTTTTGGCTAGGATTAAATTCTGCAAATGTCTGACCATATTTTTGGGCAATAGTTTGCAGATTAGCCGCAATTATTAACTGACTTGCAGCCGGTTCTGTAAATGGCAAATCCTCATCTTCTAAAACTTGTTTTGCTGGTGCTTGAATCTCCGGTATCAAAGTACTCGCCAACTGAATATCTAAACCTCCTGCACCGGGGAAGGTATTTTTATCAATATTCAGGGGAATCTTCACCTGTTTTTCAGTGACACCAGTTTCAACGACTTGTTCTGTAATTTCAATTGGCTTAATTTCCAAAGGTACTTCAAAAGCATCTGCGGCTGTGCCATTTAGCTGAGTGGTAAAGCGAACTTTACCAGTTCCCACACTATCCGCCAGCATGGGAAAGCGATAAGCCTGAGTTGCGGATTCAGCTTTGGTTTGCAAAGCAGTAGTTGTGGGGTTTTTATCAGCAAACTTCACATTACCGCTAAGTTCGCCATTTATTGAGAGATTTCCTGTATTCCCAGTGTTGTTAGTTACGGATAAACCAGCGAGGATGCGATCGCCTGGACGGGCAAATTGTGGCAAGATGGCATTAGTTAGCAGTGGCTTGGTGCTGATAAACGTCGCCTCTCCATTCCCGAAACGCAGATTTCCATCGGTGGCCACAGCCATTACGCGCCATGTAGTTAAGTCATCCGGGAGTTTGAAAGTTATCTGTGCATTACCATTTGCATCCGTAAGGACAGAACCGTTGTAGTAAGCTAAGGCTTTAAAATCGGTGCGAGTGCGAGTATTTGCTGCACCAGTTGAGAAACCACCGCCATAACCCCAACCTTTGGGTTTAGCTACATCTTGCGCTTGTAATATGACATCTGGCCGATTATCGCTAAAACGGGTAGATATTGGCTGTTCTGCATAAACTGTATCTACCAAATTTGGCGGCCGATAACCAGAAAGTTGTAATACCGCCTCATTTACCACCATGACTGTAAATTGTCCTTTGGTGGGGTTTCCTTGATTATCTTTTAGTTCTAGTTGTACTGTTTCTTCTGCACCAGGTTCTAATGATGCTTGCACTGGCTTAACTTGCAGTTTTAAATACTTATCTTCTAAGTTAACTTTAAAAGGTGTAAAACCAATCTTCACTAAGTTATCTAAACTTCCCGCTTCCACTTGGTTTATGGGTTTACCTTGTCTTACTAACACAGCTTCAATGGCTGCATTAGGCAGCATTTCTGGCGTAACTTGAAACTGAATTTGTGGTGCGCCTCCCTGAACTTTGATAATCTGCTGATAAAGAGGTTTGTCTTTTATCACAGCAAAGTACAATTCTGCTTCTGGATAGGGAGATTGAATTAGTACAGTAGCAGTTTCACCAGGTTTGAACTCTTTTTTATCTAATTTAACTTCTAAGACATCTTCTTCTCTAGAACCCCAAAATACTGGATTTTCTCCAGTTGCCCAAATTTGTAAATCTGTGGCACTTAATTCGTTTTTGGCATCGCTAAAATTAACTCTAATCCGATATGAGCCAGATTCCGATGCTGTTAAGTTTACCGATTGCGGATTGCTAGCAGATGTAATTTCTGCTTGTCCCACTGTTTTATATTCAATTTGATTTTTTGCTGTCCGGCTACCTTCCACCAACTGCGTGACGCTGCTGTATTTTATTTGTTGTAATTCTAGCCGCACCCGTTGACCTGTTATCGGTTTTCCTGTAGGGTCAGTAACTATCACTTCAGTGGAAAAAGCCTTACCAGCATCAGCGATGAAATTGCTTTTTAACCCAATGAGACGATTACTCGGTAAAGCAGTAAAAGTTTTGGAATTCGCTACAGATAGATTAGAAACATCTGCAACTTCCACATCTACCCGGTAAGTCATCGGATATGGTAAATCATTAGCCACATTCACAGTTTGACTACTTTTACCATTAGCATCTAGCTGGGCATTATTTTGCAATACATCACTAGATATAGTAGGGGTTTCCTCTGGCCATAACCATTGCCTACCAAAAGTAAATCCCTCCCAACCTTTAGGAACAAAATCAGTCTGTTGGCGAGTGATAAAATATTTTGCTTCACCACCTTCTACAGGTGGGCCAAACAAATAATTGCTTGTAGCATTAATATCAACTTTCTCGTCAATAAAAGCAAATTCTTTATCTAAATTGAGTTCGACTTTAAAGTTGGGTGGCTTAAACTCAGCTACCCGAAATTCTCCAGAAATTTCTTGTCCATTCTTCCCCTTCGCCTGGATGGTATGGTAGCCTAAGCGCTCAGTAGTCTTGATTGGCAGTTCCAGAGAAAATGTGCCAAATTCATTTGTAGTTTGCGTGCCTAAATTGGTCTTTTGTCCATCAGGATTTACCAAGGTTAATTGGTAAACAGCATTTTTATCTTGCTGAATCGCCCCATTTTGTAAATAGTCAGTAAAACCAGTTAACCAAGCTTTTTCGCCTGGTTGATATAACTGTCTATCTGAGAAAATTACCCCGCGTGATTCGGGCTTATTATTTTGCCAACCCGCATCAATACCATATCCATAAACACCGCTATATTCTTCTGTTCTAGCGAATGCCCAATCTTGATTTTCACGGGCAATTACTAATAATTGTGGTGATTTACTAGAGCTTTCATTCCCAGAATAACATTGCTGTAATCCTTCATCAACAACTCTAAAAATTCCATTTTCATCAGTTTTACCCGTTGCACAAGGTACTGGTTCTGGGCGAGATTTTGCTTGTAATTTTGATTGATAAATTTCAATAGCGCTATTTTTAACTGGTGAACCATCTGTAAGATGATTGACGCGAATTAACCCTGACTCAGGAAACCACTGAGTAAATACACCCAAATTCGTCAATTCAACCATTCCATAAGTCGTAGGTTCTCGCCACAGTTCCTTGCCATTCTCTTGGTATTTATTAGTGCGGGCTTGCACTCCATAAGCTAACATTCCCGTAGCCGCACTTATTTTTTCCCGGAGAGGAACAGCAATATCAACTGATTGATTTTTCTTACCTGATACGTTAAAACTTTGCCATTCAGAAGGTTTTGGTAAGAAATCGTTACTATAATTAAAATAAACTAAATCTGTCGGTTGAACTACTCGATAAGCTGCTTTGTATTTTGACTCTGGCAGATTTCCCGTACTAATATTTAGCTGTAAATCTTTACCTGTGGGGAAAATATTCAAATCTGATGGTACCCAGATATCCCCAGCTAAATCTCCAGTATCATATTTCAGTGTTAGAGGTTTACCTAAAGTTTGTCCAAACTTATCTTTGAGATTTCCGCCAATAGTAATTGTATAAGTCTTGGCAGGTTCTAGCGCATAAGGATTGATGCCAACAATTTTATCCTCATCATTAACTTGTAGATTTCTCGAAATGTCTTTTGGTGCTGGATTAATAGTAATATTTTCTTTAGCTGAATCTGCCAACAAGATATTATTAAATTCTAGCTGCGGACTGCCTTTAATAAATCGTCCAAATGTTCCTCCTGAATCTGGCTGTCCGTAAAAGTTAATTTTCTGAAATGCTAAAGGCGAATAAGTTGCTAACTTACTGACAAATTCTTTCTCTGTCGATAAATTACCATAAGCAGGACGTATTCCGGGAGAAAATACTAGGCGATAGCTGGTTGCTTTTTCCAGATTTTGTTGTGGGATGAGGTTATAAATCCAATTGCGTGCCGAAGGGTCAAATTTTTCTAAAGGTTCTTGATTTTCTAATGGTTTTTCTTCTTTGTTTAACTCGACTTTGAAGCCTACACCCTTGTCTTTTCCTTCAGGAATTAACTTTAAATGTTCTTGTACAGAACCTAAATCCAATTCGACATTGGAAGTAAACTGTAACTTTTGTTGTAAATCAATTGGTTCAATATCAGCCTTCTCAATGGGATTAACACCGGGTAAATTAGTCAGGTTGATAGATTCGGTGTTGAAAGTCCAAGGCAAATCTTTGTCTAGGCGATGATTTTTTAAATCGGCTAAACCTGCTTTGAGAGTGACTTGAAATCGTGTCGCTATTGGCAATGCTTTATCAGCTTGAAAACCCACCATGCGCGGTGTTAAAAAGCGAAATTGACCGGGTAAAGGCGGCCAAAGGGCAAATTTTTCTAATATTTTCTGCTGTTCGGGGCTATCAAGACTTTCAACTGGGATTAAAGCTTCTTTAAAACGGATGCGGATTTGGTTGAGAGGTTTGGCATCCCCAATGGGACTTATTTGTTCAACCCAATCAGGTAATTTTGGTGGTGTAAGCGAGGAAACTGCTGGGAGTTGTTCTTTACTTGAGTTGATACCAAAAAAATTACACCCTGCCATCCCTAATATAAATGTAAATAGAAGAAGAAACTGGATTGTTTTTTTCCGGCTTGAAGAACGTCTATTTTTTTTTAATGAGCTGCCAATAAGACCAAGAACGCGATAGGTTATTTTATGGTAGAAACGCAGTAAAACTCTGATAATCATCTTTTTAGTAATTCAAAATAAAAAATTCACAAACTATAGCAAATAACAATTTGCATTGCTTCATGAGTGGGCAATGCCAAGACTAATAAAGGACGCAAGATAACTAGTTATTTATACCCCACCTTAAATGTAATATATGTTTATTTACATAGATAACTAATCTACTGGAATTGTTCCAAAAATGACTACAATTCTTAACCATAAAGAAATATTTAATTTTCGCAAATATTGATTTAATTTTGCTAATTTATGACAAACAAATTATTAAGTATTTGACATATTACCTGATGTAGATGTAATCATTGCGTCAAAATTAAGGTAAGTTTTCTTGGACAGGGGATTCCCTGATGAAACGAATTTTACGCTCGCTACTCAAAACTAAGCACAGTAGTAAAATTATCCTGGCTGTGCTGCTAATCTGTCTGGTTGTCCGCCTCCTACCTTATTTTGCGCCCATTCGTGCCGCAGATATTGCCCAAAATCAGTTGGCAATGCAATTTAGCGATCGCAATGGTTTACCATTAGGAACACTACTCACCCGTGACCAAGAGCATACATCAGTAGTACCACTAAATCAGGTTTCGCCCCAGTTTATCTATGCCATTCTAGCCGCCGAAGATAGCAGCTTTTACCATCACGGGGCGTTGGATATGAAAGCTGTTATCCGCGCCAGCAAAGAAGCCATCCACGCTAAAAGAATTGTTTCCGGCGCTTCCACTATTACTATGCAGTTAGCGCGGATGTTAGATCCTGTGCCGCGTACTCTGTCAGGTAAAATGCAAGAGATTTGGCTATCTTGGCGGTTAGTAGCTGGGATGAATAAAGATGAAATTCTCTCTGCATACATCAATCGGCTGCCAATGGGAGGGAATATATATGGTGTGGAAGCAGCCGCGCAGACTTATTTTTCCATCCCAGCCAGTGAATTGAATCTTGCCCAAGCTAGTTTGTTAGCTGCTATTCCCAATAATCCCACATACTTTAATCCTTATCAGCATTGGGAACGGTTAAAGCAGCGGCAAAAATACGTCCTTAATCGGATGGTACTAGAAAAACATATTAGTGGTGCGATCGCAAATCGAACATCCACTGAAAAGGTTGTATTTCAGTCTAGCCAACGAGGAATTATCGCCGCACCACACTTTTTATTTTGGTTAGCAAATCAAATCCCCCCTAGCAAGCCTTACAAAGCGGAGAACCAAGCCCCCCTTTTTAAGGGGGGTTGGGGGGATCAATCCGTTATTCGCACGACTATAAATCGCCCTTTACAGCAGTTTGTCGAAGCACAAGTACAGCAGGTAATTTCTTCCCTAGCCGCAAACAACGTCCATGATGCAGCGGCGTTGGTGATTGACAACCGCACTGGTGAGGTTTTGGCTTATGTCGGTTCGCCTGATTACTTTAATGAAGCCAAACTGGGACGCAATGATGGAGTGCAAGCGCTACGTCAACCAGGTTCTACCCTCAAACCTTTTGTCTATGAATTAGCTTTAGAAAAAGGTTTAATTCGCCCAAATACTATTTTGGCAGATGTACCCGCCCATTACGCAATTCCTGGTGCGAAACTTTATAGCCCAACCGATTACACCGAAAGCTTCCTTGGCCCTGTGCGGGTGCGAATCGCTTTAGCAAATTCTCTGAATGTTCCCGCAGTCCGTGTGTTAGAAAAAGTAGGTGTGCAGACTTTCCTCGAACGTCTGCATCAATTGGGATTTGAACACCTCAATCAAACTCCAGAACATTATGGTTTGGGTTTGACTCTCGGTAGTGGTGAAGTCAGTCTTTGGGAATTAGCCCGTGCCTACCTGACCATAGCACGACAAGGAGATGCGACTCCTTTAGTAGGCACATTTTCCAATTCCCCACTTCCGACTCCCGACTCCCGACTCCCCAACGACACAATATGGCAATTAATCACCAACATACTCAGTGACAGCTATGCTCGTGCAACAGCTTTTGGTGTAGACTCTGTGTTAAATTTACCCTTTCCTGCTGCTGTTAAAACTGGCACTTCTTCCAATTTTCGCGATACTTGGACTGTTGGTTTCACTACAGATTATACCGTCGCTACTTGGGTAGGCAATTTCAACGGTGAACCAATGCGACAAGTTTCAGGTGTGACAGGTGCAGCACCCCTGTGGAATCGGATTATGTTACATCTGCACGAAAATCAAGAACCAGCAGGTTTTCCGCCTCCAAAAGGTTTAGTGCAATTACCTGTTTGTGCAATTTCAGGATTACGACCAACACCAGATTGTACATCAGTGGTGCAGGAATATTTCTATCCTGAAGATAAAAGTAATTACGAACGTGAAAATCAATTCAATTTGCCACCAGAATATGATGAATGGTTGGCAAAACAACAGCAATCGAATTTTAATTCTACTAATTTGAGAATTTTATCTCCACATCATGGCGATTTATTTTTACTTTATCCAGGTGAAGAAACGAAGCAAAAACTCGAATTTAAGCTAGTGGGAAATAAATCTGCACCTGTGGAATGGTGGTTAAATGGTGAAAAGTTAGATACAAATGCAACTAATTCTTTATTTTGGAATTTGCGTCCTGGTAAATGGACTTTGGAAGCGAGAAGTGGAGAAATGAGCGACAAAGTAAGTTTTAAAGTTGAGTTGGCAAATATTAAACCCACACGTCGGGGTTTTTCTATTATTAATTCTTAGGGAAATAGCATATAGCAATCCTAAATGAGTTGTGAAAATTTGTGTTGTCCAGATCCCCGACTTCTTTGAGAAGTCGGGGATCTAATTTTTTATGAATGATTTAGGACTGCTATAGACATCTTCTAGATTTAACGTGAGTTCGATGAACCTCTCCCTCCCAGCCTCCCTCTCCGAAACGGAAAGGGAGGAGCAAGAAAAATTCCGCTTTTTGCTCCCCTCTCCGCGTCGGAGAGGGGCTGGGGGAGAGGTCAAATAAGACTTGTCGAACTCACGTTTTTATTCCTTCTTCCCAGTCCTTTACCTCTACGAGTGATTAAGAAATCAAAGACGCTCGATAGCGCAGCGTTAGCGACGCAGGAGCGTCTGACTCGCTACCGCTTCGCTATCGGATTGCTATATTTGTTTAATGTGTCTGCTTGATAGGAATCTCAATCACAAACTCTGTACCTTTTCCTGGCGCAGAAATACACTTAATTCTTCCTTTATGTTTATCTACTATAATCTGATAACTAATAGATAATCCTAAGCCAGTACCTTTCCCTATAGGTTTAGTAGTAAAGAAAGGGTCAAATAATCTAGTTTGAACTTCCTCAGTTATTCCTGAGCCATTATCTTTAATGCTAATAATTATCCAATTTTCATTTTTAACTTGAGTATGGATAATAATAGAACTAACCTGTTTTTCAGTCTCTCCTTGTAAACAGTATATTTCTGGTTGATATAAAGCATCAATAGCATTACTCAAGATATTCATAAATACCTGATTCAATCCCCCTGCATAACATTCCACAAGTGGTAAGTTACCATAATTTTTGATAATTTTAATTTCCTGTTTTTTATGATTTTCTTTTAACCGATACTGTAAAATCAATAGCGTGCTATTAATTCCTTCATGAATATCAACCAGTTTCATTTCGGCTTCATCAAGACGCGAGAAGTTCCGCAAAGTTAGTACAATTTCGCGAATACGTTCAGCACCAACTTCCATTGATGATAATATTTTCGGCATATCATCAATAATAAACTCTAAATCTATCTTATCAATTAGAATATTTATTTCTGGATTTTCACTACAATATTGTTGCTGATACAGGTTAATTAAAGTTAGTAATTGCTGACTATATTCTCTAACATGGAGTAGGTTGCCATAAATGAAATTAACTGGATTATTGATTTCATGAGCAACACCAGCAACTAACTGACCTAATGAAGACATTTTTTCAGTTTGAACAAGTTGTACTTGAGTGTGTTGCAATTCTTGTAGTGTCTGTTGTAATTGAAAATTTTTGTATTTTAACTTCGCTGTTCTCTCTGCAACTTGTATTTCCAATCTAGAGTTAGTTTCTTCTAAAGCAGCTTGAGCAAATTTTTTATCTTTTAAGTATTGCTGCAATAAATGCAATACTAAAAGCCATGCCGGAATCAACATTGCTAAACTTATAATAGATTCTGAAATTGCCCATAATATTCTTTGATAATATTCATCAACTTTCTGCTTTAACTGAAGCGAAATATTCTGCTGCCTTTTAGCAACGCCATTAGCATAAATCTGTTTATTGGTTTCATATTCACTGCTAGAAAGTAGTAAAATTGCTTCCTCTTTTTTGTTTTTATTAACTAAATCAAAAGATTGATATTCTATTGCAACCAAACGTTGATTAGCAGCATCAATTTTTTTGGCATCCTCATTTTTATATGCTTTAGGAGCCAGTTTAATAGATTCTTTTATAGCATTATCAAGTTTCGGTTCAAATTGGCGATACCGTTGTTCCCAAAAAACGTTACCTGTAGCAGCATTCATGCGGGCTGACATCGTTAATACTTCATCAAGATAGGTAATTTCATCACTCAGTGTTTGCAGTTTAAATTCATATTTAGTAATACTATTAAAACTATGATATGCTTGCCAGTTAAGCCAAATTTGAGGGATAAATAAGAGCAATGTCAACAGGACTGTTACAGTTACAAGTTGAGAGGAAACAAATCTAAGTTTATAAGATAGGTGCATTTTGATAGTATTTTTAGATAGATTATAGTTGAGTACTAACCAAATTTAATCCTCTCCTAAAACTTTATTTCAACAGTATTAATACTTAATAAAATGGTTGAAAAATTTATGGCTGATTTTGGTAAAATTCAAAAATAATCTCATTTATTTAATTAACTTAAATTCTTTTGCCAGAGACAAAACATAAATTATCAAGTTTTTTCAACCTCGAAACTCAAAAGTTGGACTCCAGAATCCGAAACTTGCACTCAAAATGTTGCTGCAATAGCTTTATCATGGTTTAGTTGATGGGCTGTTTTCCACAGTCCTGAATTCGATTTAGGCAACGAATTAGATGCCAGAAAGTGTCAAACTAAATATTAAGTCTATAGAAAAGCCGCAAACTCAAACTATGACTCAGCAACCAACAGATTTAGACAATAAAGCTGTATTTGAGCAGCTATGGGAGATTACCAAGGAACTCCGCCAAAAACTGGAGGCTCGTTTTCAGTTACATCCAGACCCTTCTGTTGAAAATTTACAGCAATACAGCAGTCTCGATGGCAATATAAAGGGTTCACTCACCGCTTTTTCTGGGGGAGAAATTGATTGGTTAGTGCATTCGTGGCTAGGAAACGCGGAAAAATCAAACTTTAGCACCATGCGTCTCACCACTTGGTTGAAGTCGCATATCCAGGTTCCGCATTTGGCGTTTGAGTTTGGCACACTTCCAAATGCAGATATTTTCTTTTATATAGATTACATTCCCCGGACTGAGCTTTTAACCGATTTAGCATATCTCGATCACTACTACGAGCCAGTTAACCAAACATTTTTAAAGTTGCAGGAAGATTCACGGCTCAAGTTATTTACCAGCAAAAGTGCATATATTCGCCTGTTTCAATCGCCTGCTAGCTTGTGCTACACAGGCGCACCTACCTTTGAGACTATCGAACTAACTCGCACACTTGCACACGAAACACTTGATCGCTGGCTAGCTTGGGTAGATGCAGCGGAACCTGTGCCAGAAGATGCACGCACCGCTTTAGCTGCTCGTGATTTGTTGCTCCGCCGTACTGGTGCTGAACGCGATCCAGGTAATAAATTTGCCGCACAGATGTTTGGCTCGGAATTGACAGATAAACTTGTGCGATCGCTCTGGGGTGGCGATCGAATTGGTCATTAGTCATTTGTCCTTTGTCCCTTGTTAGTTATCCTTTGTCTTTTGCTGATGACCAATACTTCTCTACGAGAGGCTGCACTAATCGGCAAAGCTCAGTACAAGTGACCAATAACCAATGACCAATGACAAATGACAAATAATCCAGAATTCTACCGGGCTTTAGCACTGCAAGTTACCTGTTATGCAGTCAACCAAACAAGCGATCGCCAAGAAGCGCGATCGCTCATGCAAAACTCCATCAACCGCCTAGCCCAACAAATTGCTGCCAGTATCGCTTTTATCGGCTTCGATTGTCGTTTAATTGTACTGCCAGAATATTTCCTCACGGGTTTTCCGATGGGAGATTCTCTAGCAGGATGGGCAGAAAAAGCTTGTATAGAAATGGCTGGTGCTGAGTATGAAGCGCTGGGTAAAATTGCCCAAAAGCATCAAATATTTTTGGCTGGTAACGCCTACGAAATTGACCCCAACTTTCCCGGCTTATACTTCCAAACCTGCTTTATACTTGACCCCTCTGGCTCAATCGTCTTGCGATATCGGCGGCTAAATTCCTTATTTGCTCCCACACCCCATGATGTTTGGGATAAATATCTCGACTGCTATGGTTTAGAAGGAGTTTTCCCCGTAGCCAAAACTGCGATCGGTAATTTAGCTGCTTTAGCCTCAGAAGAAATTTTGTATCCAGAAGTGGCGCGGTGTTTGGCAATGCGAGGAGCAGAGATTTTTGTCCATTCCACCTCCGAAGTATACAACAAAAACCTCACCCCCAAAGATGCAGCAAAAATCACTCGCGCCGTCGAAAATATGGCATACATGGTTTCAGCTAATACCGCAGGCATCGCTAATATTGCCATCCCCATCGCTTCGGCTGATGGTGGTTCTAAAATCATTGACCATCGCGGAATCGTATTAGCAGAGACAGGTGCAGGCGAGAGCATGGCAGCATTTGCAGAGATTGATTTAGGAGCATTACGCCGCGATCGCCGCCGACCGGGGTTAAATAATTTACTTAGCCGCCAGCGGTTTGAACTATACGCCGAAAGTTATCAGCAGTCACACTTTTACCCCGCTAATACTATGCTGGAGGGAGAAGTAGACCGCAAACACTTCTTGCAAACACAGCAAGCCACCATTGAGCGGTTAGCCAAACTGGGGATAATTTGAATTTGAATTTGGGAATGGGGCATTGGGCATAGGGAATGGGGATTAGGAAGTAACAACAAATGACCAATGACCAATGACTAATGACTAATGACCAATGACCAATGACCAATGACAAATGACCAATGACAAATGACAGAACCAATAGAAGTCCGCAATCCCCGAACTGGTAAATTTGACTACGTAATTATCCCGCCGCCTCCAAGGCTGGTGGTGCAGCAATGTAAGCGCACGCGGAGGGCACAAGTTCGCTGGCAGCAGTTGGGTTTAGAGGGGAGAATTGAAGCTTTACAGCAGTGGAAGGAAGCGATATTATCTGGACGCGATCGCCTCACAGAAGCTTTGGTAAATGATACCGGAAGATTGTCAACCTCAGTATTAGAAATAGATTCCTTCCTCTCTAGCATCGATCGCTGGTGTAGGTTAGCACCGGAATTGCTGCAAGAATCTACAAAAAATACCGCCATTCCCTTTATTGCTTTGCAACAAACATCCGTTCCTTATCCCCTAGTTGGGGTAATTAGCCCGTGGAATTTTCCGCTGTTACTATCTACCATTGATACCATTCCAGCATTGTTGGCGGGTTGTGCTGTGATTGTCAAACCCAGTGAAATTACTCCCCGCTTTGTAGCGCCACTAATTACAGCACTCAACACTGTTCCCAAACTGCACGATGTCTTAACTTTTGTGGAAGGAGCAGGCGCAACCGGATCTGTTTTGATTGAGAATGTAGATTTAGTATGTTTTACAGGCAGTGTAGCCACGGGGAGAAAAGTTGCACAGGCAGCTGCAAAACAGTTTATTCCAGCTTTTTTGGAATTAGGAGGAAAAGATCCTGCGATCGTTTTAGAATCAGCCAATTTAGAATTAGCAACCTCAGCAATATTATGGGGTTCCGTCGTCAACACTGGACAGTCATGCCTTTCAATTGAGCGAATTTACGTTGCAGACTCTATATTTGAAAAGTTTTATCATCAACTAGTAGCCAAAGCACATCGCCTTGAACTAGCCTACCCTACGGTTGAAAGTGGAGAAATAGGCCCCATCATCGCCGAAAAACAAGCAGCTATTATTAGCGATCATCTTCTAGATGCAGTGGAAAAGGGAGCAGTAATTCACTGCGGTGGTGTAATTGAAGACTTAGGTGGGGGTTGGTGGTGCCGTCCAACAGTTCTCACCCAGGTTAATCATTCTATGAAAGTGATGACCGAAGAGACTTTCGGCCCGATTATGCCAGTAATGCCTTTTGGCACAGTAGAGGAAGCAGTATCTTTAGCCAATGACTCAATTTATGGATTGAGTGCTGCTGTATTCGCCTCAGAAGCCGAAGCTTTAGAAATTGCCCAACAGATAGATGCAGGTGCTATCAGTATCAATGATGCCGCACTCACGGCAATTATGCATGAAGGAGAGAAAAACGCCTTCAAATTCTCCGGTATGGGAGGATCACGCATGGGTGCGGCGGCGTTGAAACGGTTTATGCGAAAAAAAGCTATTTTAATTAAAACTAACGCTACTAATGACCCTTGGTGGTTTGATAATGGGGAGTAACCAATGGCGTAGCTTACCGCCATACTCCTTTAGAAAAGCAAGCTACGCAAAGCGTCTCCAAGAATTGGCATCGCATTCTGTTCAAAATATTTGTTTTACCAGAAGCGATCGCTTCGCCCATAGTTTCGTCCACGATAATCAAAGCACCTGGAAGAATTTTGATATTTTTGGTTCAGAACACGAGTCCATTCGTTCAGAACACGAGTCCATTCATTCAGAACACGAGTCCATTCGTTCAGAACACGAGTCCATTCGTTCAGAACACGAGTCCATTCGTTCAGAACACGAGTCCATTCATTCAGAACACGAGTCCATTCGTTCAGAACATGAGTCCATTCGTTTAGAACACGAGTCCATTCGTTCAGAACACGAGTCCATTCGTTCACTTGGTCAGTAGTGCGGTGTTGAAGTATGGCAAAGACAGCCGGGAATATGAGATGACAGGCATCGCTGTTTGTTTCCTTGTCGTTTAACAATTAGTTGCACACTATAATAAATAGGGCGATCAAATGCTTTACTTGAAAGCTTGCCTGTATGTCTTATCCAAAACTAAGTGACGAAGAAATTATCCAACGTGGTAAAGAATTCTACGAAAAACATATCCGTTCCCAAGTTGAGACAGTAGAGAATATTGGCAAATTAATTTCCATCAATGTTGAAACAGGTGAATATGAAATTGGTGATGATTTGTTGGTAACAAGCCGTCGTTTGCAAGCCAAACAGCCTGATGCAGCAATTTGGGCAGAAAGGATTGGTTATGATGCCGTGTATGCTGTTGGTGGTTCATTAGTCAGGACGATACATTGATACATGGGACGGTGGTTGGGCTTCAAGCACGAATAAGTGTTTTGGTTTGTTTGGAAGACAAGTCAGATGTAGAAATTGAGTTTGTTATTGATACGGGGTTTGAAGGTTTTCTTACCTTGCCACCTGATCTGGTTGCAAAACTTAGCTTGCCATATATTGCTAAAATTCAAGCAAATCTTGCCGACAACTCCAAAACTACAACAAATGCTCATGCGATAAAGATTGTTTGGAACGGTACGGAGCGAGAAGTCATCGTGTTGGCGATGGGTCGTCGTCCTCTCCTGGGAACTGCACTACTTGCAGATTATCATCTCAGCATTGATTTTTATGAAGGTGGTACTGTCCTGGTTGATGAAATTTTGTAATCTTGTCAAAGTAAGGCATTCACGGTGAATGATGCCCATTGCTTGGCATAGGCGTAGCCCGTTGGAGGCATCGCATCAATGCTTCGCTTCAATTTTGGCATCTCTTAAGACTTTCAGCCTTAATTGAATCCGAGCAAAATAACTACATTTGCTCGTCTGGTTTTGCTGTTCTCAAACCAACCAAAATTGAGCTAGAAGTTTTATTAATCTATTTGCGATCGCCCATTGTCTGCGAAATTCTGGATCTTCATACGACTGCCAGTATGTACCCAGCAATCTCAACTGAGGATTTATTGAAGATTCCAATCACTCTACCGAAAGAATCTACTCGTCAAAAAGTTACAGAAAAGGTCAGGGAATCTCGCAAAGCACGGGAGCAATCCAAGCAACTGCTAGAAATTGCTAAAACAGGAGTAGAACGAGCGAGCGAAACCGATGAGGCGGCAGCAACGGCTTGGATCAATCAGCAGCTTGAAGTTATAGAAGTTATACCAATTTGAAAAAAGAATGCGACAAATAGACCATTTGTAGAGACGCGATTCATCGCGTCTTTACCCAATGATGTGTTGCAATCATTAATTGAATGGGTATTATTATTCTAATTCCAGAAGAGGAAGTTCTGAACGATCAATCTCAAGCAGAAGTCTTAGCAGATTTCCGGCAGGCTTGGCACGAAGCCATGACTGGGCAAACTATCCCGGTGACTCAACTTTGGGAAGGGCTGGAAAATGACTGCGATCGCTTGGAAGAAAAACGGAATTCGTTATACTTCGCGTCAAGTTAGGCCAGCGATGATTAAAGCCCAATATAGTTCAGATAAGACCAAAACACTTGTAGAGACGGCGATTTATCGCGTCTCGAAAACCCAAAATTTTTGCCATTAGCCCTTAACCCAAGCGTATTGGATTAAAGCCATCTTTGATAACCTTCCCCACTCCCCACTCATAATATGCGAACATAATTAAGTTGTAGCTGACTACCTGCACAGAGGTTAAAAGTGGATACCGTTGCAATCCCTGTTCTGAATTGCCCAGTAGATACCACGGTCACTGGCTTAAAGGTTCCAGGCATTGTAATAAAACACCCTGGTTGTACAGCGAAAACTTTTGCCGATTACTTTACTCGATTTTTCCAAATGTTAGAACAATAAAAGGTGAATTGCAATGTCTAATATTCGAGAAGGTATGCCCGTACTCGCCCGTCATGAAGGAGATTGGGTAGGAACTTATACATTAATTGATACAACAGGAAAAATTCTTGACAAGTATGAATCTCACTTAACTTGTCAATTTCCAGAAAATGGCCCTCATCCCTATTACCAAATAAATCGCTACAAGTGGTCTGATGGGAAACGAGAGGAGTATGAATTTCCAGGAATATACAAAGATAATAAGCTCTGGTTTGATACCGATCGCATTGAAGGAAAAGCCTGGGAAGCCGATGATTCCATTGTTATTTTGTGGTTTACTTATAAGACAAACCCAGATATGAGCTTATATGAAATGATCTACATTAGTCCTGACAATAACAATCGCGCCCGCACTTGGCATTGGTTTAAAAACAATCAAATCTTTCAACGCACTCTAATTCAAGAAGAACGGCTAAGATAGTAATTTCTCCTTTCAGAGATAATCCGTCATTATTCTCCAGTCCGCGCAGGCGGACTTTGTTTGTGTAGCCACGACTTCCAGTCGTTAGGCTTTAATCTCAAATTTCAACTTAGTAAGGTACACGCATGGCCAAAGGTGACAAAATAAACTTTTCTACTCCTAGCGGTTTCCCAGAATTTCTGCCTAGCGAAAAGCGTCTAGAATTATATTTGTTAGATATCATCCGTAGAGTTTTTGAAAGCTATGGATTTACGCCCATCGAAACACCTGCTGTAGAACGTTTAGAAGTGCTGCAAGCTAAAGGGAATCAAGGCGATAATATCATTTATGGAATTGACCCCATACTGCCACCAAATCGGCAAGCCGAGAGAGATAGATCGGGCGAAACTGGTTCAGAAGCCAGAGCTTTAAAGTTTGATCAAACAGTTCCTTTGGCGGCGTATATTGCCCGTCACTTGAACGAATTAACCTTTCCCTTTGCCCGTTACCAAACGGATGTAGTTTTTCGGGGAGAACGGGCTAAAGATGGGCGTTTTCGTCAGTTTCGTCAGTGCGATATTGATGTAGTTGCTCGTCGTGAACTCAGCTTGCTTTATGATGCTCAAATGCCTGCAATTATCACTGAGATATTTGAAGCAATTAATATTGGCGATTTTCTGATTCGCATCAATAACCGAAAAGTTCTGACTGGTTTCTTTAAATCACTGGGAATTGCCGAAAATCAAATTAAATCGTGTATTGGTATTGTTGACACACTAGAAAAGATTGGTGAAAGTAAAGTAAAACAAGATTTAGAAAAAGAAGGAATATCAGCAGAACAGGCGCAAAAAATTATTGAGTTTATTAAAATAGACGGTTCGATTGATGACGTATTAGACAAGCTCAAGCATCTCGCCCAAAATCTGCTAGAAACCGAGCAATTGAGCTTAGGTATTACCGAATTAGAAACGGTAATTGCAGGGGTGCGTAATCTCGGAGTTGCCGAAAACCGTTTCTGTATTGATTTATCTATTGCCCGTGGTCTTGATTACTATACTGGCACAGTTTACGAAACAACCCTATTAGGACATGAAGCTTTAGGTAGTATTTGTTCTGGTGGTAGATATGAAGAATTAGTCGGGGTATTTTTGGGCGAAAAAATGCCTGGTGTCGGCATTTCTATTGGCTTAACTCGCTTAATTAGTCGCTTGTTAAAAGCTGGTGTTCTTAGTACTTTAGCTGCTACGCCAGCCCAAGTGATGGTAGTGAATATGCAAGAAGATTTAATGCCCACTTATTTAAAAGTTTCTCAACATCTGCGTCAGGTGGGAATTAATGTTATAACTAACTTTGATAAGCGTCCTTTGGGGAAACAATTTCAATTAGCAGACAAGCAAGGAATTCAATTTTGCGTAATTATTGGTTCTGAAGAAGCCGCGGCACAAAAATCCTCGCTCAAAGATTTGAAGACAGGTGAGCAAGTAGAAGTGCTACTAGAAAACTTGGCTGAGGAAGTTAAAAAAAGGCTTACTTAAAAGTTGATTTATAAAACAGGAGTCAGAATTCAGAATTCAGAATTTAGAATAATCTACCCATAAAGGGATAGAGTTTTAAGGGGAGAATATTTTAATTTTTTCGCCCACTAAACACTCGCTTTTAACCAATATTCGTCACCCACTCGTACAGATTCATACCTGTTTTCTGACTTCTGAGTTCTGAATTCTTCTTATAAAGTAGCGACTGTCTATTGCAATCTGCTTCATATACCCTACTTATTTAGAAGTCCTTTATGAGTTTGTCTGATCTCCCTAATCTCTGGGTTCCTCTAGCACTTTTAGGTTTAATTGTTATAGCTGCTGTATTTTTCAGCCGCAGCAATTAAGTAGCCTATTAAGAACCATCTCGCAGAAAATCTTCATCAACAGCGACTACTTGGTACGATAAAGTACGGAGTGTAACAACTTAACTCTCAAGTGGATAGAAAAGGAATGCGTATATGGGAAAAGGGAGATTAGAAGCATTCAGCGATGGAGTGATTGCCATCATCATCACTATCATGGTGCTAGAAATCAAAGTGCCGCATGGGTTAGATTTAGCTGCGCTACGTCCGCTAATCCCGATATTTCTGAGCTACGTCCTGAGTTTTATTTATATCGGCATCTACTGGAACAATCACCATCACCTACTACAAGCAGTCCGACAGGTTAATGGGCGTATACTTTGGGCTAATCTGCATCTGCTGTTTTGGTTGTCGCTAATCCCCTTCGTCACTGGTTGGATGGGCGAGAATCACTTTGCCGCCATGCCAGTTGCCCTTTATGGTACGGTGTTGTTGTTGAATGCTATCGCTTACTTCATTCTTACCCGCACCCTCATTTCTCACCACGGTAGGGATTCAACTTTAGCGATCGCAGTTGGTGAAGACTTAAAAGGAAAAATATCGGTGGTATTCTATGCTGTAGCAATTCCACTTGCCTTTGTGAACTCATGGTTTGCCTGTGCATTGTACGTTTTAGTCGCAATCATCTGGCTGATTCCAGATCGTCGCATTGAGAAGACTCTCACTTCCTAAACGAATTACGAATTACCTAAGTTGTTGCATTTAATTTGTACATTTACCTGATGACAGTTAACGACTAATTTCACCAAAACAAAAGGCATAGCCGTTATCTTCTGGTGAACACATGGTCAAAACCTCTGTATAAAAAATCAAGAACGCGAAGTATCTTTTAAGACGCTTCGCGTTTGTATGCTAAAAAATATCGCCTAATTGATTGTTGTCTTAAGCTGCAACTTTTTCCTCAAATGGTTTAAAAGTCTTTTTGCTAGCGCCGCAAATCGGACATTCCCAGTCTTCAGGAATTTCTTCAAAAGGTGTACCAGGTGCAATCCCCGAATCAGGATCGCCAGCAACGGGATCGTAAATCATACTGCATTGTTTACAAATCCATTTCCGAGTTTGAGGTTCTTCACCAGCAACTCTGGTTGCTGCTTGTCCTCCGTTTAATACTTCTAAGGCTTCAGTGTAGCGATCGGCGTGGTAATTTTCGATGAATTTTAACAAGCCAAAACGGTGTGCAGCTTCCCGAAATGTGTTGGCATGATCGGTAGATTCTTGAACTTGTTTGAGAAATTCTTCAGCCGCAGGGTTGTCGCGATCCCGTTGGGCATCTGCGGCAAACTCTGGATACATTGTGGTATATTCATAAGTCTCGCCTTCAATTGCCAAAGATAAACAGCGAGATACAATTTCCCGTTTTTGTTCATCAGTTAAAGCAGCCGAATCTTCTACCACAAGTTCTGGATGCAGCAACTTAAAATGTGCAAAAGCGTGTTCAGTTTCTTGATCTGCTGTTTCTTTAAAAAGTTTCGCCAAGTCTGTAAACCCAAGTTTACGCGCCACCTCAGCAAAAAACAGATACTTACGATTTGCCATCGATTCACCACCGAAGGCAGCTTCTAAGTTTTGAAGTGTAGTAAAGTTGGACAAATCCATAATTTTTTAATGCCTGATAAGTGATATTTAGTGCAAAAGCACAGACTCTACAACCGGATAATCAGCCGTTATTTGTATAAGTTATAAATGCTTTATACAAACTTTGTCATCCCATCTTTAGCAATCCGTTTTAATCGAAAGCCAGCACGGCTGTGTTCTCCTACTTGGACAATTATAAAACCGAAAAATTGTGCAACTGACAAATTATATTTTTGATTTAGAGATGGCTGTGATTGCTTTAATTTGTCTGAAGTTCTAAAAATGGATAGTCGGTGTATCCTGTAGCATCAGGGGCATAAAATGTTTTTGGATCTGGAGCGTTCAAATGTGCATTAAATTTTAAGCGTTTTGGTAAGTCAGGATTAGCAAGATATAACTTGCCAAAAGAAACTAAATCTGCATTGCTACTGGCAAGAATGCTATCTCCTGTTTGGCGATCGTAGCCACCATTAGTAATCAAAGTACCTTGGAATATTTGCCGAAAGTAGGGTGTAACTGGGTTCATGACTTCGCGGGTTGCTAAATCGACTTCGTTCGGTTCCATCAGGTGAAGATAGGCAAGTCCAAAGGGGTTAAGAGCATTGATTGCATAACCAAAAGTTTCTTGAGGGTTAGAGTCATGCATTCCATAAAAAGTGTTACTTGGCGAAAGTTTGATACCAACCCGGTTCCCACCCCAAACGCTAGCGACTGCTTCCACAACTTCTAAAAGGAATCGGCTACGCTTTTCTATTGAACCGCCATACTCATCTGTGCGCTGGTTAGAGCCATCTTGGAGAAATTGGTCGATTAAATAACCAAATGCACCGTGAAGTTCAATCCCATCAAAACCAGCCGCCAAGGCATTTTTGGCACCTCTGCGGAATTGCTCGACAATCTCGGAAATTTCTGGGGTTTCTAAAGCGCGGGGAGTTTCCAACGATACTTTACCTATGGGTGTATGGAGTGAGCCAATCCCTGCGATCGCACTGGGAGCAACTGGCAATTCTCCATCAAGTAAAGCCGAGTGAGAAACTCTCCCAGAATGCCAAAGTTGCAAAAAAATTCTGCCCCCTTGTTCGTGTACTGCATTAGTTACCAACCGCCATCCTGCCACTTGTTCTTCTGAGTAAATTCCTGGACAGTTAATGTATCCTAAACTCAGAGATGAAACCATCGTACATTCGGTAACGATCAGCCCAGCACTAGCGCGTTGGGTGTAGTAAGTTGCCATTAGCGAGTTGGGGATGCTTGCAATTGCCCGCAAACGCGTCATCGGTGCCATTACAATCCGGTTTGGTAAGGTGTAAGGGCCAAGCTGAACTGGTGTGAAAAGATTGATATTGGAATTCATAGCTTAAATTTCTATTACGGCATTGCACATTACTGGCTGAGGTTTTGAAACATATCGCTTTCATCGGCAGAGTTTTTCCTCACGCAATTCCACCGTTTACACGGATGTTTTGCCCAGTGATCCACCTAGCTTCGTCGCTAGCGAGAAACGCTACTACATCGGCGATTTCTTGCACATCTCCCAGTTTGCCAAAAGCAGCCATTTGGGCTAAACGGTCTATCTGTTCTTGCGTTTTGCCTTCTCGAAACAGTTCTGTATCGGTGGGGCCAGGAGAAATAACATTAACTGCGATCGCTTTTGCACCTAATTCTTTAGCTAGTACCCGCGTGATTTGTTCAACAGCACCCTTGGTTCCTACATAAGCGCTGTAAGTTGGCAGCATCATCGCCGTAGTAGATGAGGAAAAGTTGATAATCCGTCCCCCCTCTGCCATGTGTTGCGCGGCTTGTTGACAAGCAAAAAAAGTACCTTTGACATTAATGGCAAAAATCTTGTCGAAATCTTCTTCACTCACCTGAGTAATTGGTTTATAGAAGGCAATTCCGGCATTGTTGACCAAAATATTGACTTTACCAAAGCGTTCGAGTGTTTGCTCAAATAACCGTTGGATGTCGGGTACTTTGCTAATATCAGCTTGGATAGCGATCGCACCTACTCCCAACTTTTCAATTTCTGCAACAACTTCCTGTGCTTTGACTGCATTACCTGCATAGTTAACGACAATAGATGCACCGTTGCCAGCTAACTTGAGAGCGATCGCTCGTCCAATTCCCCGCGATGAACCAGTGATAATTGCAACCTTCCCTGTCAAAGACGCCATAGATTAATCGAGTTTTATTTTGGTTAATCAAAATAATTATCTGCTGTTAACGTACTGTATCAAGGTTAAATTTAGGGAATTGGGCATTGGGCATTGGGCATTGAAAAGAGGTAGAGGGGCAGGGAGCAGAGGAGAAAGAAGGTAATTTTTTATCCTCCCCCTTGCCCCCAGCCCCCTGCTCCCCTGCTTCTTCCTCATCTCCCTTGTCTCCCTCATCTCCCCCTGCCTCCCCCACTCCCCACTCCTCTTAATTAAGATTCTGGAACGATCGCAACACCATCCCTAAGATTGAGCAAACCTGAGATAATAACTTTATCTTCTGGCTGTAATCCTTCAATAACTTGGTAATTATTATCTTTGATCTCGCCTAGCTTCACTCGCTTTTGCCGAGCTACTTGTTGAGATACGCCTTGGGGAGATGTTTCTGTTTCAACTACATAAACAAAAGTGTCCCCACCTACACGAGTCATTGCTGTTGTGGGAATTAAAACTCCGGGGCGTTGATTCCAGAACACTCTAGCCCTGACCAATTGATCTGCACGTAACTGACCTTTAGGGTTATCAAAAAGTGCTTTGATCAGTATTGTTTGTGTTTCAGTACTAGGATTAGGTGCAATGTAAAATACCCTACTTCTACCCAGCTTTTGACCTTGTGTGTTCATGACCTCCACTGGCATTCCCTTACGCAATTGGGGCGCCTGCTGTAGTGGCACAGAGATATTCACTTCTAAAGGTCGATTTTGGGTGATATTAACTAATGGTGTAGAAGTATTAACTAAATTACCGACTTTCACAGCGATGTTGCCAACAGTGCCACTAAAGGGAGCGGTAATTTTGTCGGACTGGGGCTGTTGTGTTTGAGTATTTACATTAGCTTGCTGCAAGGTTTTTTCAGCTTGCAATATATTAGCTCGTTGTGCTTGAATCCTAGAATCAATTGCATTAAGACTAGTTTTAGCATTAGCGAGCCTATTAGCGAACTGATTGCTAGTTTGTCGAGACACAGCTCCTTGTTCCGCTAGAGCAAGAAACTTTTCGTAATTTTGCTCATACAATTGCACATTTGCAATATATGATGGTCGTTCTGCTTCCAGAGATTGGAGTGTAGCGCGGGCATTTGCCAGTTGCATTAAAAATGCTGGAGGTACAGAATTTTTAAGAGCGATCGCTGCTTGTGGTGTACGATCTACTTGGAGAATCGCCGCTCCTTCGGCTACTGGATCTCCCGATTTCACAAGTACCTGGGTAACTTGGCCCTGAATCCTCGGCTGGAGCGTAACTGAGCGCTGGGATTTCAGGCTAGCAATAAAATCTGAACTTTCCTCAATGATGCCGCTTTGTACGGTGGATATTTTGACTCTTACCCCTTGAGGTTGAGGGTTAGCAGTTGAAGGTGCTGAATTTTGCGGAGTGAGCAAACGCCAAACTATAGTTACTCCGCCCCCTAACAATAGTAGTGCTGCTAAAAATAACCAAAGCCACCGCCGTTTTCCAGAAGGTGGCTCAAATGAGGTTTGTGGAGCTTTTTCTCCAAAATCAGTTTGAGGCTCAGGGGATGTCATGGCTTTTGAGGAACTTAAGGAACAAATTGACTAGAATTCAATCAAAATTTCATCTGTTTATCTTGAAATTACTGATTTAGCATGAGGTTTTGTGGCAAATTATGTGTTACCCCATTCAAATATACAGTTTTGATGATTCTGTCTAAATCTACCGAAAGGTGAATCCCTAATTTTCCATCCAGTTATCAAGAAAGGCAGGAAGCAGAAAGCGCAGCATGAAAAGTGCTGAGTTCCTAAGCTTAGAGTGAAAAGACCGCGCCACTTGCGGGTGTGGTATAAACCTTCTCTCTATAAGAAGATTCCGCCCACACTCTTGCGGGGCTTTTACGCCCTGTGCGAAGTAGTGAGTACTTCTTAAATTTACTCAGCACTCACCACTCAGCATTCAGTACTGAGTTGGTAAAACCTTCTCTTCTCTTTCAGAGACGCTAACGCGTAGCTTGCTTCCACGAAGTGGTACGAGAGGAAACGCCTTCGGCATGGCAACTCTTGGAGACACTGCGCGTAGCTTGCTTCGACCTAGGAGTACGCTCAATTCCTAATAATAACTATTGCCAGAACTTTTCTGAGCATTACCAACTATGCCTAATATATTCAACCGAGAAATTTTCAGGTTATCTAAAGCTACTTTTAGGATTGAGGAATTTGTTTTATGAATCCTGACTACTATCAAAAGCCCATCCGTGTGGGGTGCTATCAGGCTAGCATCGGCTAAACCCACCAAGGGAGGGACATCATAAATCACTAGGTCAAAATTGTTGTGGAAATCTGCCATTAGTTGCTTCATTTTTTGAGATGAGAGCAATTTTGTGGGATCGGGTGGTATTGGCCCAGCGGTGATTACAGATAATTGGCTCATGGAAGGTAGTTGTCGCGTTACTTCCCCCACTGGCAAGTTGGTAGAAATTAAATTACTTAATCCCCATAGATTATTTAAATTTGATAGGTCATGAATTATGGGTTTACGAAGATCAGCATCTACAAGTAGGACTCGTTGCCCCATTGCTGTAGCTATTTGAGCTAAATGGAGGGCAACCGTAGACTTACCATCACCAGGCATAGCTGAACTAATAACTATGGAGCGAATCGGGCGATCGGAACTGAGTAGTTGAATATTTGTATAAAGTACCCGTAGGGCTTCTGAAAAGTTGCTAGAAGAGTATCCATCTTCTTGATCTGGTAAAACGGCCAACCCAGCAATTCCCTGAGAAAAAGAATTTGGTATAGTTGCTAAGGGAATCTTTTGATTAAAAGTGGGGTTTTGCTTAGTTTGAACTTGCTTTTCAAAAGGAATATTTCCTAACAATGGCTGTTTGAGCTTTTTTTTCAGTTCATCAACAGTATGGTAGGTATTATCTAGCTTTTCTACAAGTAAGACAATACCAATTCCTGAGAGGATGCTTGCAACTAATCCCAAGATAAAACTGCGCTGGGTATTAAAGGAAGAAATAGGAATCTCTGATGTAGTTGGTGCCTGAAGTAATTGCCAGCCAAGCTCTGTTTGAGATATTTCAATTTGGAGATTTTCGCGGGTTGATAGAAACCGATTTAAACTCTCAGTAGCAATTTGTAATTTGCGCTGCAATTCAGTGTACTGTCGTGTTAAAACTGGCAGTTGCTTCCGTCGTTGTGCAAGTTTCTGTTCTATTTTGGCAAGTTCTTGGCTTTGTACTTCTAAAGTCTGAAGCTGTGTCGCTACTTCGGCAAACTTTACACCCAATAAGCGCTCTGACTCTTGACGCAGCAAAGGTAAAAGACTAGCTCGTTTCTCTTTCAATGTTTGAATGCTTGGATTCTCTTCTTGCAGACGAGTTGATTCTGTAGCAATCAGAACATCAAATTGGCGTATTTGAGTAATCAACTGTTGATATAAAGGAGCATTATTCAGCGTTGTCGTTACGCCATTTTCTCCTTTTAAAATAGCAAAATTAGCACGAGTTTGGGCTAACTGTAGATCAACTTTTTGTTTTTGTTGAGAAAATTCAACAGCTTGTGAAGCAATTTGTGTTGCTTGGGTTTCTGGATCGTTAAAATTGTACTTTTGTCGAAAAACTTGTAATTCTTTTTGGATCTGATCGACCCGATTTTGTATAAATGGCAGTTGTTTTTCAACAAACTGAACCCCTTGACGTAATTTGGTTTGCCTCCTGAGTTGACTGTAGTCTAAGTAATTCTCAGCAATTCGCTCCAGTACAACTTGAGTCTGCTTTGGATTGTCACTTCGATAGCGAACTTGTATAATTTTGGTTTCATCTAACCGATTAATAGTCAGAGATTCGAGAAGAGAATAATAGTTGATTTCGGGATAGGAAGCTTGCAACTGTTTGAGAGTGCTTCTCATCAGTTCAGGACTTTTGAGAACTTGAATTTGGCTTTCATAATCTAGACTGGATTTCTGGGAGTTATTAGCTTCTTTAACAACATCCACAGATCTGGTGTCATCATTTACAGGTTCCACTAGCAGTTGAAAACTGCCTTCATATTCTGGGGGCTTCCGGTTTACCACCAAGTTAATCACTACAAGTGTCATCACAGCAATCGTTACACTTGCCATGAGTAGCGATCGTCGCTGTAAAATACTCAGAAATTCTTGAAAGCTCCAGTCGTCTTCTTGTTCTTCAGCCCACGGAACAAGTTGATTTTGAGGAAATGGAGGCACAGAATTATTACCGTTATCAGAACTGGAGGATTGGGAAGAATAATTCTCCATTATGCACTTAATATTTGATAATACATTAGACAGGATTAGTATAAAGGGTTTTAAAAGCTTCAGTGAGATAGCTTTTAGATACAAGCATTAATATTGATTAGATAAAGTTGTAATAACAGTCCAGTATTTGTTCTTGAATGCATGACGTAATAAGGAAGTATGGGTAAATATCAATACCTATCGAGTAAGTATTTTTAACTTCTGGTGTGATGTAAGGAAGGGGTAAATTTAAACCCTTTACCTTTTCCCCTTTAGAGGATGTTTGAAAAGTTTCTCTCTGTAACTTTAGGCACTTTTGATCCCCCCTAACCCCCCTTAAAAAGGGGGGAACTGGAGTCAAAGTCCCCCTTTTTAAGGGGGATTTAGGGGGATCTAAAACTTTTGATACCGACAAAAGGACTTTTCAAACAACCTCTTAAGCAAGAAGTATTGGGGTATATTGTGCCGACTTACTTACAGAAAGTCAAAAATATAAATCTCCAGATGTTTTTGCTAAAACCATACTAGTATAATTTACGGTTTGACAGTCAAGACAAAAGATGAATAGTCCGTTTCAGGTATTCAAGCTTGATTTTTCGATACTTAGGTGATTTCTCAAAATAAATTTACCTGTGAGAAAGGCGAACAGCCGTTCTCCACTACGATGGAATGATGTTGTGTGGTAATTTTTATTCTGGAAATCACCTTCCTTATTCAGTGATCCCTGAGTTGGGTTACGCCTACACTACTTATCAAAGGACGATTGAGAAAAGCCTGAAACCTCCTATTTCCGTCAAATACATGGTAATTATTTTGAACAGTGCTAAATAAAAATGTTTATTTTATAAAGATTTCGTATAGATACATTTTGATTACATAAAATTTTGATGAAGCAGAGGATTCAGTATTGAAACATGATATTGTAAAAATCGAACACAACACGTAAATTTAGGTAGATGCTAAAAACTCTAACTATAAAGATACGTATAATTACAAAAGCTTCAAACACTATTCTTTAGAAGAAAACATACTAGGCTCTAAGTCAATCAACAATGATATATGTGAATTTATCGTAGGATGTCTGAAAAGTATATTTTGTCTCATGCTGTCGCTTAGTTACTCAACCTATGTGGCAAAGTGCAGTTTTAGCGTAACATTTTGTTAGCGTTTTCAAGAAAGAAGAGAACTATCTCAGTCCTATTAAAAATTAGGATTCCTATGTTTGATACACTAGCCTTAACTTACTTCGACTTAGGAGTATAGTTAGTTTTATTATGATCAAAATGACAAAGTATATATGTTAAATTCTCAAAACATCCTCTTAGCCAAGTTTGTTGACAAATAGAGATTACTACTGTTAAATCTCTATTTGTAAGTGCCAAGTAAATAGCATAGTCCCCTAAGAAGGGTCTAACACAAAAAATATTATCTGCACTAGTAGAAAATATTTTGTTGGTTGTTAAATGTCTTCCTCAATATTTTTGTGTCTCAATATCTATAGATAACTATAGCAAATCTAAAATTGAATTGTGATAAAAAAGGGAGACTAAAATTATTTTTTTATAAGCTTTTCAGGCTTTTTCTATCTCACAAATGACTTAGAGTTGCTATTTATAGATACCAACTACAAAAAGTCAATATTATTTGAATTCAGGTTTGGTGAATCGTAATATTTGTATGTATTTGGTATACATTTGTGTAAACTAATAAATATTTTTGTAAAAAGGACTTTCAAGTGATGTAAATTAACTAATTAGCTGCTATTACCTATTACTTAGTGTAATTCTAAATTTATTCAAATTTTTCTAATTGTGGGTAAATTATGCAATAAAAATAAATTATCAATCTGGCTTAAATTCCTTGCCTAGATAGTTTAGAGTATAGATGGAATTTACATTACATATACTCTAAACTAGTCTAGAGTTAGCTGAAAACATTTATTGATGATCGGAAAATTAAGATTAAAATTAATAAATGACTTTAATAAATTGATTTCAGTGGTATATTAAAAAATTTATTTTAGACTAGGATATAGCCTATGAGACTTAATGAATGGATTAATCAGAAATTTTTACAATCCGTTTCTACGGAGTTAGATACAACTAATAAACGTTCTGTCAAAAGTAAACAATCAATTAAATTGTCTGTAATTACCCAATTTTTTCCTCCAGACTATGCTGCAACTGGACAGTTGATCGAGGAACTAGTGAACCAGTTAAGACCCCAAGGGGTGGATATTGAGGTTTTTACAAGTCAGCCAGGATATGCATTTCGTTCTGATACGGCCGCAGCAGTTGAATTGGCTGATAAAATCCGAATTCAGCGATCGCGCACTGCCCAACTCTGGCCAGGAAGGATTCGTGGCAAGGCCATCAATGGCGTCCTATACACCTTACGTGCTATGCTCTATCTGCTCAGAGCTTGGCGTCGCAACAATATATTATTACTAACTACAGCTCCCCCATTTTTGCCAGTTATAGGATATTTGGCTTATGTTTTGTTCCGATTGCCCTATGTGTGCATACTTTATGACCTATACCCTGATATTGCGATCGCACTAGGTGTAATTTCAAAGCGTCACTGGCTAGTACGCTTGTGGCGTGGGATCAACAAACAGGTTTGGTTAAAAGCTAAGGCAATTATAGTACTTAGTCCGGCGATGAAACAACAGATAGTAGCACATTGTCCCGAAGTAGCTGATAAAATCTCTGTAATTCACAGTTGGGCTAACCCAGAAGCGATCGTGCCCATTGCCAAGAAAGAAAACTGGTTTGCTTGGAAGTATAACTTAGTTAAAAAATTTACCGTACTCTATTCTGGCAATATGGGCCGCTGCCATGACATTGACACCATGTTGGAAGCTGCAAAGCTACTAGAAGATGAGCCAATTCAGTTTGTCTGCATTGGTGGTGGTGCCAAACGCGATGAATTAATCATGGAAGTAGATCGATTAGGGTTGAACAATTTTACCTTTCTACCTTATCAAGATAAGCAAGTGTTACCATATTCCTTAACAGCTTGCGACCTATCACTAGTGAGTGTAGATGCAACTACAGAGGGTTTAGTTGTTCCCAGCAAACTATATTCAGCTTTAGCTTCTGGGCGACCAATAGCAGTAATTTGCTCAAAGACTTCATATCTTAGAGAACTTATGGCTGACGCCAATTGTGGTGGGACATTTGACAATGGAGATGGTCAAGGTCTAGCGCAATTTATTCGCTTTCTCAATCGAGATCCACAAATAGGAGAGGAGATGGGCAAAGCAGGTCGTCAATATTTGCGATCGCACTTCACACCAAAAGTTATCTCTCAACAATACTTACATGTTTTGCAGCAGGCACTATTCTCTGACGAGATCAGAACTATGTCTCAAAGCGATGTAAAGTAAGGACATTGGAATTAATTGAATATTTTTGCAGCATTTTTTAGGAGTTGGGCTTCGATGGTCTTATTGATCTCAGTCCCTCCAACACAGCCTTCCTTGCTCATAGTTTTTGTCTATACAGGAGGTGAAATTGCAGAAAAGGTGTGACCGAAATCGGAAACGTTCCAAGCGACGGGCTATTTATTGCCCCATTCATAGCTGTCATATCGATAGCGTCAGTCAGAAATATAAAATGTTTGCTGACCAAGCAGGTCAATTACAACAACGAGGGATGAGCCGGCGGAATGCGTTGATGTTAGTCGCGAATCAAACCACAGTGCCTATAGAAGGGGAATGGTTAGAGGCTTTTTGGTGTGACGAGTGTCAGCAAACAACTTGGTATCACATTCACAAGTGTAGCGATCGTAGTTATGAAATTTCGATAGCACCACAAGAATTATGGCAGCAAGTAACAGGAGTGATTGATTCTCTGGGGAACCCTTCTGTTGGGGAGTTTACTCGTAAGAGTGCCAGACATGTTGGTTATCAAGGTATTAGAGGTTTCCAGTTTGTGAGTTAAGCCTTAAAGATGAATTTCAAATTCAAGTTTTTTCTCTTCCTGAAACACTAGAACCAGTTTGCATTAACATAAGATAACTCGATGAAGAAAGCTCTGATTTGTGGAATATCGGGTCAGGATGGAGCTTACCTGACACAGTTCCTTTTTAATAAAGGCTATTTTGTCTGTGGTACTTCACGAGATGCCCAGATTTCCCCATTCCGAAACTTAGTTAGCTTAGGTATCAAAGACCAAGTAAAGTTAGAGTCAATGGCTCTAAATGACTTTCGCAGTGTGTTGCAAGTTTTGACAAAAATCCAGCCCGATGAGATTTACAATTTGGCAGGACAAAGTTCAGTTGGTTTGTCTTTTGAACAACCAGTAGAAACTTTAGAAAGCATAGCCACTGGTACTCTCAATTTACTCGAAGCTATTCGTTTTTTGGGTGTTCCAATCAAACTATATAATGCTGGTTCCAGTGAGTGTTTTGGTGATACTGGCGAAATCGCCGCTGATGAAACAACGCCATTTCGACCCAGAAGCCCTTATGCTGTCGCTAAAGCCACTGCTTTTTGGGAAGTTGCTAACTACCGAGAAGCTTATGGTTTATTTGCCTGTTCTGGAATTCTGTTTAATCATGAATCTCCTCTACGTCCTGAAAGATTTGTGACGCAAAAGATTGTTGCCGCTGCTTGTCGCATTGCTCAAGGTAGTAATGAAAAGCTGTATTTAGGCAATATACAGATTCAGCGTGACTGGGGTTGGGCACCAGAGTATGTTGAGGCAATGTATCTAATGCTTCAACAGGAACAGCCGGATGATTATGTGATTGCTACGGGAAAAAGTTCTTTATTAGAAGATTTTGTAGCAGCAGCATTTGCATCTGTAGATTTAGATTGGCGTGACCATGTTGTGATAGATAATAGCCTGCTGCGACCTACAGATTTGGCAGTGGGTAGGGGTAATCCAGCTAAGGCGAAGAACAAGCTGAGTTGGCAGGCGAAATACAAGATGCAGGATGTGGTGCGGATGATGGTGGAAGCTGGCTTGTCCAAGCAACTGTAGTGACATTATTTGTTGAGGTTCATCTGAGTGAAACACCCTGTGATGATGTTGCAATACTTTTAGCATGAATAGGATCATATCTTCAAGAATTAAGCGTTGGTTCAATGTCGTTAGCACTTTCTTAATAGGTCAGGGATCTGTTCAAGCTATCAATTTAGTTACAGGGTTTTTTCTATTACGTTGGATGAGCGTAGAAGATTTCGCTCAATACAGTGTAGCATTTGGTTTCCAAAGTACAGTGGGTATTTTAGTAGATGTAGGGTTCACCGGTTCGATAATTACTCTTGTTGGCGATCGTGGTGCGGATAAAGCAGTTGTTGGTAGCTATATCTGCTCGGCCAGGTACTTTCGCAATCGTATGCTAGCTTTGTTAATACCATTATCTGCTGTTGGATTTTTTCTGTTGACAGCCCGACAACACTGGAGTTTACTAACTTCAGTATTACTGTTTATTTCAATTGTCATTTCGATTTTTTTTAACGGAGAACGTGGCTTTTATCTAGGACCTTTATTGATCCATCAAAAGCTGAATCAGGTCTACTCTACCCAAATTGTTAGTTCGGTGGTTCGTCTAGGAATTTCCTATCTTTTTAATCTGATGTCGCTACTATCTGCTTGGGTTAATGCATGGGTCAGCGCATTCTCTATATTTCTGAATTGTTGGTCTTACCGCCGAGATTCTAAAGGTATTTATATTGAGCCTGTTAAAGCTGATCCTAAAGTCACTCGTCAGATGGTTAAATATATATCTCCTTTAATACCAGGGATAATTTTTTATGCATTTCAAGGGCAAATCACAATCTTCCTAATTAGTATTTTTGGTCAAACTCAAAATATTGCAGAAATTGCGGCTCTAGGTCGTCTCGGACAACTATTCGCTATATTGACAACATTTAACTCTGTTGTCATTTCACCTTACATTGCTCGTGTTGCCAAGCAGAAAATAGCTAAACGTTATTTCCAAGTTATGGGAATAGCGATAATAATTTCGGCATTCATCTGCTTATTTGGATTTATGTTTCCAAAAGCAATTCTTTGGATTCTTGGTTCCAAATATCAAAGACTAGGTTTCGAGGCTAGTTTAATTATTGTGGCATCATGTATAAATTATATCAATAGTGTCGTTTGGACTATTAATAAATCCCGACAATGGATATATCTCTGGCATACCTCGTTAATGGTATCGCTCACAATTTTAGTACAAGTATTTTGTATGATAAACATGAAACTAGACAGCACCATCAATATGATTATTTTTTCAATTATTACCTCTGTCGTTTCTCTATTGGTTAGTCTTATAGGTTCAGGATATGGATTTTATAAGGGAACTATGAATGAATAATTCTAGGATATAGAAAAGTTATTTGTTAGTAAAATATGTCTCCAGATAATCCTATTTTTAACCAAAGAGTAACGATTAATCCTTATAGAGGTTTTGCTCGTGGATGTTTTGAACTCTGGAAGAGGTTTGAGTGGGATCTAAATCCAGAATCATGGAAATCTCGAAGTAAACTAAAAACTTTAAAAAATAGCTACTTAGGGCAAAAAGCTGTTATTTTATGTAATGGGCCAAGCTTGCTAAAACATGATTTATCTATTCTTAATAAGACTTTTACATTTGGATTAAATAAAATTAACCTTATCTTTGATAAGTCTCCATTTATTCCCTCTTGTATTGTCTCAATAGACCCAATTGTCCTTGGGCAAAATGCTGATTTCTACAACCAAACTGAAATTCCTCTTTTTCTAGAAAGAATCTCTAGTTCACTAATCAAGCCTCGATCTAACATTACATTTCTTTATTCTTCTAACTCAAATGCTTACCAATTCGCTAGAGACTGTTCACTCAATATTGGTCAAGCAGGAACTGTTACCTTTGCAGCACTACAACTCGCATTTCATATGGGATTTAGCGATGTTGCCCTGATTGGATGCGACCATAATTATGGAGAAAAAGCACCCCCAAACACGGTTCTGACATCAGATGGGGCAGACCAAAATCATTTCGATCCAAATTATTTTTCGATAGGAATGAAATGGCAAGTGCCTAATATGGCAGTGCTTGAGCTTGGATACACTATAGCCCGAAATGCTTATGCTGCTTATGGGAGACGTGTTGTCAACTGTACTGAAGGAGGGAAATTGGAGGTTTTTGAAAGAATGAATCTTAATTCATGGCTCGAACAAACCCTCTCGAATTAATTCATTTTTTACAAACTGACAAGGTACATGGCAATAAAATGATTCCTGTTTTTGAGCCAAAAAACAGACAAAAAATTAAGGAGTTATCATGAAGTGGCAAATTTTGGATTGCACCCTCCGTGATGGAGGATACTACAATGCTTGGGATTTCAGCCCACAACTCATCAAGGACTATCTCCAGGCAATGTCTGCTATTTCGATCGATTATGTCGAGTTAGGCTTTCGTTCCTTTGATCAAAAAGGGTTTAAAGGGGGTTGTGCATACACAACTGACAATTTCATCCGTCAGTTTGAGATCCCAGAAAATCTGAAAATTGGTGTTATGGTTAACGCCAGTGAATTGGTTAAGCATCCTGACGGTGTAGTTGGTGCGCTTGCCCATTTGTTTAAGCCTGCATCAGAATCTCCTGTTACTTTAGTACGACTTGCTTGCCACTTTCATGAATTTGGAACTGTATTGCCAGGTTGCCAATGGCTGAAAGAACAAGGCTATGTAGTCGGCATCAACTTAATGCAGATTGCTGACCGCAGCGTAGAAGAGATTACAAATGCAGCACATCTAGCGAATCAGTATCCGCTGGATGTGCTTTATTTTGCTGATAGTATGGGCAGTATGAACCCGGAACAAACTTCTGAAATTATTCATACATTGCGAATAGTTTGGCAGGGTGAGTTAGGCATTCATACTCACGATAATATGGGGCAAGCACTAGCCAACTCTTTATGTGCCTTACAGGAAGGAGTCAGCTGGATTGATAGTACCATTACGGGTATGGGGCGAGGGGCAGGTAATGTAAAAACTGAATACTTGGTGATAGATTTAGTGCCAATGTGGCAGGAGCGATCTTGTAATATCACACCGTTGATGAAGGTTATCGGCAAGTATTTTAGTCCCATGCAAAAAGAGTATGGCTGGGGAACCAATAGTTATTACTACCTTGCTGGTAAGCATGGTATTCATCCTACCTATATTCAGGAAATGCTGACCGATTCCCGCTACATTGAGGAAGACATTCTGGCAGTGATTGATCACTTAAAATCAGTGGGCGGAAAGAAATTTAATCTCAATACGTTGGAGGCAGCGCGACACTTCTATGTTGGGGAACCACGAGGCAACTGGATACCCGCCAGTTTAATTGCAGAGCGAGAAGTCTTGATTCTAGGGACAGGACCTGGTGTTGGAAGGCATCAGCAGGCAATAGAGCAGTATATTCGTGATAAGCGTCCTTGTGTGATTGCATTAAATACCCAAACGCACATTGAGCCAGAGTTGATCGATATTCGTGCAGCCTGTCATCCTGTACGTCTCCTTGCTGACTGTGCAGAGTATGGGAATTTGCCACAACCCCTAATAACTCCAGCATCGATGCTACCAGATAGTGTACTTGATGCATTGGACGGTAAGAAACTATTAGATTTTGGTCTTGTAGTTCAAGCAGATACTTTCCGCTTTGAAGCCAATTACTGTATTTTACCGAACTCACTCGTGATTGCTTATACCTTAGCAATTGCTACAAGTGGAAAAGCATCTCGTATTCTTTTAGCGGGATTTGACGGTTATGGTGCTGATGATCCCAGAAATAGTGAAATGACTCAATTACTAAATCTCTATCAAGAAAATACAAGTTCAAGACCACTATTAGCTGTAACACCAACTCGATATCAAATTAGTAAGTCTACGATATATCAGATGATATAGAATCCTTTGATGAAGATGAAAATGACATGTTTTCTGCCGTGCCGGAAAGGAAGTGAGAGAGTACCTAAAAAAAATATTCGCCCTTTTGGAGGGTATTCTCATGGACTAATTGAACTTAAGTTAATGCAACTGAGCCAAGTAAAGTTTATCAATGAAATTGTCTTATCTACTAATGATGATGAGTTGATTAAGTTTGCCAAATCAATTGACTTAAAAAACCTCTGTATTCATCAGCGGGATGAAAAATTAGCGTCTAGTCAAACTAGTACCGATGAGTTGATTAATCATGTTGCTGATTTAATTCATGAAGGACATATCTTGTGGACTCATGTTACTTCACCTTTTTTGACTGCTAATGCTTATGAAAGGATTATTCAGAAATATCTTGAAGGTTTGGAGCAAGGCTATGACTCACTCATGACAACATCATTGATTAGAAGTTTCGTTTGGAATAGTACAGGACCACTAAATTACGACAAAAGTATCGAAAAATGGCCAAGAACTCAAACTCTTGAACCACTACATGAAATTAATAGTGCTATTTTTTTAGGGCATATCGATATCTACAAATTTTTACAGGACAGAGTAGGTGTAAGACCTATATTGTATCCACTGAATAAAATAGAAGGATTTGATATTGATTGGTCTGAGGATTTCTTGATGGCTGAATATTTATTGAATGCTAAGATTGCCAGTATTTGAGGTGGATATGCACTTATCATTGCCAAGTTACAAAACATTAGTCTTTGATTGTGATGGTGTAATCTTAAACTCCAACAAGTTAAAAACAGAAGCATTTTATCAAGTAGCTCTGCCTTATGGTGAAGATGCCGCTCAAGCGCTAGTCAATTTTCACGTTCAAAACGGTGGAATTTCCCGATATCGCAAGTTTGAGTATTTTCTTCAAACAATTATTGGAGAATACAGTCAGCCTGAAACATTAAATGAGTTGCTGTTAGCTTATGCTTCTACAGTTAGAGTAGGTTTGCTGACTTGTTCACTTGCTCCAAGACTTCTAGAACTACGGAATTATCTCCCTAATACTCGATGGTTAATAGTATCAGGAGGGGATCAATCCGAACTTCGTCAAGTCTTCACTACACAAGGTATTGCTCATTTATTTGATGGGGGAATTTTCGGTAGCCCTGACACCAAAGAGCAAATCCTTCTTCGGGAAAAAGAGCGAATAAATCTCATCACTCCTGCCTTATTCTTGGGCGATAGTCAATATGATTACTTAGCTGCTAGTCAAACAGGTTTAGACTTTATTTTCATCTCAGGTTGGACTGAGATGAAAGGATGGCTTGAGTTTTGTTCAAGATTTAATTTGCCATATATTGAATCTATTGATATGCTAATTCCTTCAATCTAAAATGAAAAACAACAATCAATACAACATTAGCAATATTTTTAATTTAGTAAAATATGCGAACAACATTATCTTATTAGACTATGGTATATTTATTTTCTCTCTCCTCTCATCAATTAACCATATCTTCACCAAAAAATGGTAATCAATATTAATCAATCCAATAGACCTTTTTTGATGGCAATTAAGCCTCTATGGATAAGAGAAAAGTTCTTCTGGAAGCTTTATTCTCGCAACTTAGACAGGTACTCTTATCTGTTTGACAATGCAACTCTAGAATTTGCTCCACATATATCTTTAAAGTTAATGGAAACAGATGTCAGCCACAAAATGCTCGCATTTTGTGGCTTCTATGAATTACTAGTATCTCGCCGTATCACCAAACTAGCAAAGCTGGGTGGTTTAATGATTGATGTGGGAGCCAATTACGGATACTATTCATGTCTTTGGGCTGGTGCTGGAGGTAATAATAAAGTGATTGCATTTGAAGCGTCACCTAGAAATTTATCAGCTTTGAAACATAACCTGTTAAAGAATAGGCTTGAAACTCAAGTTGATGTACATGAAACTGCTGTAGGAAAAGAAAAGGGTGATTTATTTTTCGATATGGGACCAAAAGAACAGAGTGGATGGGGAGGACTTCTGTATGAGTTAAAATCTGATGCGATTAAAGTTCCCGTTATATCTCTGGATGCAATTTTTTTAAAGAGTGATTATCAGAATATAAATGTACTCAAGATAGACACAGAAGGTGCTGATACTTGGGTAATTCAGGGAGCAGAGCAATTATTGCGATCGCATCGAATTCGGCACATTTTTTTTGAGGAAAACATTGTACGGATGGAAAAACTGGGTATCAAGCCTGGGGAATCACAAAAACTACTTAGAGATTGTGGATATCAGCTTGACAGGATTGGGGTAAATGAATGGTATGCATCGTTGATATGATAAAAAAAATTTGATATCTAAAGTACATATGTCAGCATTCATTATCTTTTTGATGGCTATCCAATTCAACGTTTGTGGTAAATGAAAAAAACTAGCTATTTCCTCATTTGTAAAACTTCTAATTTTATAGTATTTGATGGTAATTTATTCAAGTCATGTAATTTCCATTGTCCCTAGATTACCTCCTGCAATTGATGGTGTAGGGGATTATGCGATGAATCTAGCTTGTCAGCTTCGCCAAGATTTCAATATTCAAACTCATTTTGTTGTAGGTGATACTAAATGGAATGGTGCAGCAGAAATTGACAGTTTTCCTGTTAGACAAGTTAGCGATCGCTCTCCAGATACACTGCTAACTTTATTATCAAATGATTGCTCCTCTCCTATACTTCTACATTATGTAGGCTACGGCTATGCTCAACGAGGTTGTCCAATTTGGTTAGTCGATGGGTTACAGCGTTGTAAAAGTTTATTTCCTAAGCGATCGCTCGTTACCATGTTCCATGAAGTCTATGCTTCAGGCCCACCTTGGGCTAGCTCTTTTTGGTTATCAGCCTTACAGAAAAATTTAGCAGCACGTTTGGCACAAATGAGCGATCGTTCTATAACTAGTAAACAAAGTTATGGCGAACTTCTGTATCAACTGAATCCCACTAAACAAACTGAAATTACTTGCCTTCCTGTATTTTCCAATATTGGGGAACCAGAATACTTGCCAAATCTATCAGAGCGATCTCCTCGACTAGTGGTTTTTGGCAGCCGTAACTCTAGGCTACAAGTTTATAATCAATGCCTCAAAGCCTTAGAAGAAACCTGCCAAAGTTTAAAGATTAAAGAAATATTGGATATTGGTGTACCAACCGGTTTGGAACTTTCTGAAATTGGAGAAATTCCTATCATAGAAAAAGGGGTGGATAAAGCAGAAGAAATTAGTAAAACTTTGCAGGATTCTATCGCTGGATTTTTAAATTTTCCTCCCCCTGAATACTTAGCAAAATCAACTATTTTTGCTGCTTACTGTGCCCATAGACTAATTCCTTGTATGGTGATTTCTAGTAAAGTACCGATAGACGGTCTTGAAAAGGGTAAACATTACTGCTCTGCTGATAACCATAGTAATGAACTACGCTTAAAGCAGGGACAGAATATTGCAGATAATGCTTACAGATGGTATCAAACCCATAGCCTTTCAGTGCAAGCCAAAATTTTCATGGATAACTTGATATTGCCACAGCAATAAAAACAAAAAAATACTTATTATGATTCAAGCATTCGTTCGTTAAATATTAATTAATTGTATTGGACAGAAAATAAATTATGTCTATTAGTTTTTCAGTAATTTCAAATCAAACAATATTAGGTAAGATTTTGAGATTTCCTGCTTCTAGATTAGAAACGATTTATGGCGAAGATATCCAAAATTCTAATGAAATAATTGCTTACTTCAATGGCTGATCCAGCAATCTTGGAAAATATATGAGTGACAATGTTCATAAATATCGAGTTTTAATAGTTGCTTCTCATCCTGTGCAGTATGCTGCTCCACTGTTCAGGCTCATGGCGAAACATCCTAAACTGGATATTCAAGTAGCTTATTGTAGTCTACAAGGTGTTAAAGCAGGTTTTGATGCAGGGTTTAATGTAGAAGTTAAATGGGATATACCACTACTAGATGGTTATCCTTGGGTGGAAGTTGAAAATAATTCTCCCAAACCTAAACTTAACAGTTTTTTTGGACTAATAAACCTAGGTTTATGGAACCTGATCAGAAAAAATAACTTTGATGTGGTCATTGTTTATACTGGCTACAACTATTTTAGCTTTTGGATTGCAGCAGCGGCAGCTAAACTGAATAAATGCAAGTTTGTATTTAGTACAGATACCAGTGGTATTGAACCTCGAAATAAAAAAATATGGAAAATTTGGTTAAAGAGTGTTGTACTGCCACCTATTTTTAGGTTTGCAGATTTTGTCTTTGTCTCATCAACATTAGGTAAACAAATGCTTCAGAAACTAAGCGTTCCTGAAGAAAATATTATATTAACTCCATTCGCAGTTGATAATGATTGGTGGACTTTTCAAGCTAGACAGGTGGATGTCAAAGAAGTTCGTCAGCAATGGCATATCCCAGAAAGCGCAACTGTTATTCTATTTTGTGCAAAACTCCAACCTTGGAAACGTCCTCAAGATATTTTAAGAGCATTTGCTCTAGCTAATGTGCCAAATAGTTATCTTTTATTTGCAGGGGAAGGAAGTTTAAAAAATGAACTAGAGTTAGAATCTGAATCTTTAAGGATAAAAGATAGAGTCAAGTTTCTGGGTTTTGTAAATCAGTCCAATTTACCCTCAATTTACCGCTCTGCCAGCTTATTCATCTTACCGTCGGATTATGAACCTTTTGGAGTAGTTGTCAATGAAGCAATGCTTTGTGGCTGTCCTGTAGTCGTTAGTGATCGCGTAGGTTCTCGCTACGATTTGGTTCAACACGGTAAAAGCGGTTTTATTTATCCCTGTGGTGATGTAGAAGCATTAGCCAAAATTCTCCAAGAGATCCTTCCCGATCATAATTTTTTGCAGAAAATGGGTACTGCTGCAACTCATTTAATGGAGTCTTGGTCACCACAGAAGAACATAGAAGCGATTGTAAAAGCTCTAGACAAGTCTATAGCTAGCAAGTAAATGAGGTTGACCTACTCTAAATTTTAAAATAGCTTTGTTTGACCACAAATTTAGATTTTAGGCTTTATATAAACGGTAACATCAAATACAATCAAGTAAAAAATACTAATAAAAACACACTAAATAACGAGGGCTATCCATTAACAGGAACACTTATTTATCGTAATAGCACAAGATTTGTATCTCGCTTGTTAGAAACATTAGTCCCTAATGAAGTTTCTGGTGATACTCTATGTATGCTAATTAAAAAGAAAACTTAAAAAATACAAACATTGATGAAAATTCTTATATATTCACCTTCCTTTCACCCTAAAATTGGCGGATTAGAAACAATAATTTCTATTTTAGCTTACGAATTCACATACCAGGGACATGAGGTTAAGGTAGTATCACAAACCCCAGCAACAGACTTCAAACAATTTCCTTTTGAAGTTATTAGACAACCAACTAGACAAAATGTATTGCAACTAACTCATTGGTGCGAGGTGTATTTCCAAGGTTGTGTAAGCTTAAGAGGGATTTGGCCTCTACTATTTATACCTCGCCCTTTAGCGATAACTCATCAAACTTGGTATTGCCGCGCTGATGGGAGTCAGCATTGGCAAGATTACCTAAAAAAAATGGTTACTCGTTTCGCGACTAATATATCAATTAGTCATGATATAGCTAAAACTATACCAACCACATCTACTGTAATTCCTAATTCTTACCGAGAAGATATATTTTATGAAATGACAGATATTCCCCGTAACCAAGAACTTGTTTTTTTAGGGCGGTTGGTTTCTGATAAGGGGGTTAATTTATTACTTGATGCATTATCTGAACTCAAATTCATGGGACTCACCCCCCAATTGACTATTATTGGTAATGGTCTGGAAGAACCTAAATTACGTCAGCAAGCAAAAGACTTAGAAATTTGCGAGCAAGTTAATTTTGTTGGAGTAAAAGTTGAACATGAATTAGTTAAATTACTCAATGCTCACCAAATTATGGTAGTTCCATCACTTTGGAATGAACCCTTTGGTATTGTTGCTTTAGAAGGAATTGCCTGTGGCTGCGTTGTCGTGGGTTCAGAAGGAGGGGGCTTAAAAGATGCAATTGGCTCCTGTGGCGTTACATTCCCCAATGGAGATGTTGAAAAATTAACTAAAACCCTCTTTAATTTACTGACCCATCCTGAACAACTGACAACCTACAGAGAAAATGCCAAATTACACTTAGCACTCCACACCAGTAAAGCCGTTGCCAAAGCATATCTTGAAGTTCTAGAGGCAGTAGTTAAATGATTTTACTCATTGCTTTAGCAGGAGTAGCGGCGATTATTGGCCTATCATCTCTAGACTGGCGACGTGCTGTTAAAGCTGTATTGGTCATTGTCGTTTTAGAAGGAGTATTACGAAAGTGGGTACTACCTCAAGCAAGTGACATGATTTACTTTCTCAAAGATTTAGTCCTCCTTGGAGCATATCTTAGGTATTACCTGGGTTCTGAACCGAAATATCCTTTGAGATTGACCTTTTTCAATATTGCTTTATTTATGTCACTTTGCTGGTGTGTATTCCAAGTCTTTAACCCTAGTTTAGGCTCACCCATAGTTGGTTTTTTTGGACTGAAAGCATATTTATTTTATGTTCCTTTGATGTGGATGCTACCCAGCCTATTTCAATCAGAGGAAGAATTATACAAATTTTTACGCAACTATTTACTCTTATTAGTTCCAGTTTCTCTTTTAGCGATCGCTCAATTTTACAGTCCTATCAATAGTCCTATCAATATATACGGTGGTGGTGTTGAAGCCCAGGCCGTTGTTGATGGCAATCCTAGAGTTACAGGTACATTTCCTTACATTGTTGGCTATTCTACTTATCTGTCTATTTGTTTTACCATACTTATTCCGCTTTTATCCCTGCCACAAACAAAAATATGGAGTTTATTAACCTTAGTAGAAGTGTTATTGGTTGCTGGTACTTCTTTCATGACAGGGGCGCGTGGTTTGCTATTATTTGAAACTTTGTTCTTGGTGGGATACTTTTGTCTTCTATGGTTAACAAAACCTTCCATAGCTGTACGCTCGACAAAACAGTTTATCCTACCAATAGTTTTGATAACAGCTGTACTACCCATCTTTTTCAATAAAGCAATAGAAGCATTTTCTAAACGTGCAACTACATCTGATAACTTTACTGATCGTGTCTTCTCTGCTTTTAGCGAACCTGTACAAGCTACGAGATGGAAAGGATTTGATAGCTATGGAATTGGAGCAACCCATCAGGCTGTATCTACTTTGCGTAAGTCTTTAGGGCTATCTATTGGTGAATCTCTTCCACCATCTGAAGGAGAAATGGGGAGAATAGTTCTAGAAATAGGACCATTTGGCTTTGTTATATGGTACGGACTACGTTTAATCTTAATTTTTTCTTTATTAAGAGTTTTTTTAAAATTGAAAACTCCTTTCTTACGAAACTTAGCTCTGGCTGCCTTCCTATTACATGCTATTAGTTTAACTGCTCAGTTAGTCTTCAATAATACATTGGCAATTTACTACTGGTTCTTTAGTGGTTTCCTGTTATTACTTCCAGAATTGGAATATCGGCAATCGTTATCTCATAGACACCAAACAAAGCAACGATATGTCTAAACCAAGCATTTCCCTAGTCCATCACATTAATCCTTCCTTTGCTAAAAATGCCGCATTAGCATTAGCAGAAGCTAAATTGCTAAAAGAGGTTATTAGTACAATTGCTTATAATCCAGAAAAATCTAAGTGGAAATATTTTAATTTTTTACCGAAAAGATTGAATTCATTCATTACTAATGAACTAAGCAGACGAACTTGGAATGCTCCAAATGAAACACCAATTAAAACTTATCCCTGCCAAGAAGTAATACGAATATTGTTGTTACGAATTCGACTAGGCAATAGTTTATTTTTTAGAAATATAGATTTAGTAAACTGGGTCGATGTATCCCTAGATCATCAAGTTGCTAAATACCACCTTAAAGGTTTAAATGCTATCTACAGTTATGAAGATATGGCTGCAACTACATTTCATAAGGCTAAAAACCAAGGAATTATCTGTCTATATGATTTGCCTATTCCCTACTATCAAATGACTGGCAATATCATGCGCCAAGAAGCTGAACGCTTCCCAGAATTAGCTCCAGTAATTCAATCTATTCATGAACCTACCTGGAAAATTGAGCGCAAGAAACAGGAAATTAAACTGGCAGATCATATCTTTGTGGCTTCTTCTGTAACAAAACAATCACTGCTAGACATTGGTGTAGAAGCTGAAAAAATCAGTGTTATTCCTTACGGCGCTCCAGTAGAATACTTCCAACCCCAACCTAAACCAGACAATTGCTTCCGTGCCTTATTTGTCGGTCGTGTTTCCCCTCGTAAAGGTGTTCATTACCTTCTACCAGCTTGGAAAGACTTAAAACTAAAAGATGCAGAATTAGTGTTAGTAGGACAGAATCTTTTTCCTGCGGGTTGGTTAGAACAGTATAAAGATATTTGCCGCCATGTTCCTTCAGTTCCTCATTTACTTCTCAATCAATATTACAGCAGCGCGAGCGTTTTAGTTTTTCCTTCTTTAATTGAAGGGTTTGGGCTAGTATTATTAGAAGCAATGTCCTGTGGCATTCCTGTAATTACAACTCCTAACACAGCAGGCCCTGATATTCTAACAAATGGAGTAGAAGGATTTATCATTCCCATTCGGGATGTGGAAGCAATCAAAGAAAAACTGCAATGGTGTCATTCTCATCCCCAAGAGTTAGCAGAAATGGGACGAGCCGCCCGACGCAAAGCTGAACAGTTAAATTGGGGTCTGTATCGACAACGTTTAGCAAACCAAGTGCGATCGCTACTTACAACATAAACTTTATATGACCAAAACCGCATATCATCTTTGGTTTCCAAATATCTTTGAATTTAAAGGTGGAATCCAAACTTATTCAGCATTTTTACTACAAGCTATTCAGAATATCTACCCTAATGATAACTACGGCGTGTTTCTCATGCATGACCGCAGTCCATCGGCTAATTTTACTAACGAAAAAATTACTCAGTTTCACTGCGCTGGGGTTGTGCCATTACCACTTAGAACACCTGTCTTTACTGCACAATTAATAGGATGGGGAATTTGCCAACGTCCTAATTTAGTTATTGCTAGTCACTTGAATTTCACTGTTGTAGCTAACAAATTAAATCGGCTAGCAGGTATACCATACTGGACAATTGCTCATGGAGTAGAAGCTTGGGATCTGAAAAACGCTGAAGTAAAAAAATCTCTAGGTCATGCAGACAAAATTTTAGCAGTCAGTCACTACACACGCGATCGCATACTCAAAAAACATCATCTCAATCCTGATAAAATTTCTATCTTACCTAATACATTTGAATCAAGTCGCTTTCAACCAGAACCAAAACCTGGCTATTTACTAGAGCAATATCAATTAAAAATAGAACAACCAATTATATTGACTGTGGCCAGACTAGCAGAGGCTGAACGCTACAAAGGCTATGACCAAATTCTGCAAGCACTACCTTATATTCGTCAAATAATTCCTGATGTCCACTACGTCATTGTTGGTAAAGGTAATGACAAAAGTAGAATTGAGCAGATGATTGTACAACTAGGGTTACAAAATTGTGTGACTCTAGCTGGATTTGTCCCTGATGAACAACTTTGTGATTATTACAACCTTTGTGATGTTTTTGCAATGCCTAGCAAAAGGGAAGGATTTGGTATTGTCTATCTAGAAGCACTAGCTTGTGGTAAACCTGTCTTAGGAGGCAACCAGGATGGAGCTATTGATGCTCTTTATCATGGTGAATTAGGTGCACTAGTTAACCCTGATAATGTAGAAGAAATTGCTCGAACTTTAGTTCAAATTATACAAGGTATATATCCCAATCAATTGATGTATCAACCAGATATTCTGCGTCAAAAAGTAATTGATTATTTTGGTTTTGAGCGTTTTCAAACTACTCTGGCTAAATATTTGGACAAGCACTTGCAATCTCTAAAATAATCAATATAAATATTTGATAGATAAATCGTATAGGACTAAAATTTACATAATTAATCACTGTAAGAAAGCGTATAAGCTTTTTTACAAATGCTTTGTAAAAATCCTGTGAATTAGGATTAATGTTTTTAACAAACTGGTATGATTGCCTTGATTTGGTATTACTTACATAACTGCTCGGAAATATTGACAACATGAAAGTTCTGCATGTGATTCCCTCTATTGCTCCAGTTAGAGGTGGGCCGAGTCAGGCAGTTTTAGAGATGGTAAAAGCCTTAAGAGATGAGTGTATTGAGGCTGAAATTGCTACGACTAATGATAATGGCACACAACTTTTGAATATACCTCTGGGGCAATGCACCCATTACCAACATGTTCCAGTCTGGTTTTTTCCTCGTTTCTCTCCTGCTATCCACTCACTGCGAGAATTTGCCTTTTCCAGAGAGTTAACCATTTGGTTGTGGCAGAATATTCACCACTATGACTTATTACATATCCATGCTATCTTTTCTTATGCTTCTACAGCAGCGATGGCGATCGCTCGGCTCAAAAACATTCCTTACATTGTTCGCCCATTAGGACAACTCTGTGAATGGTCGTTACAGCAAAGCGCTCGCAAAAAGCAAATTTATCTCAAACTCATAGAAAAGTCTAATCTTAATAATAGTAAATACCTTCATTTCACATCTGAGCAAGAACAGAAAGAAACTTCGCAGTTGAATCTAAGTTACTCAAGCTTCATTTTACCTCATGGTATTTCTATTCCGAATGTTATTCCTGATGCACATCAACGTCTGCGGCAATATTTGAACCTGCCAGCAGATGAACCAATTATTTTATTTTTATCTCGTTTACATCACAAAAAAGGTTTAGAATACCTGATTCCAGCTTTAGGAAAATTATCTGATTATCGCTTTACCTTTGTGTTAGCAGGTAGTGGTTCACAAGAATACGAAACTGAAGTTAAATCACTTCTCGTGTCCAATAGCATTCAAAACCGTACCCATATTACAGGATTTGTTAAAGGTGAAATTAAAGATTTATTAATGCAAGGAGCAGACTTATTTGCTCTAACTTCCTACTCAGAAAACTTTGGAGTAGCAGTTCTGGAAGCTTTAGCGGTCGGTCTTCCTGTTTTACTTACTCCTGGTATCGCTTTAGCTGATCTGGTTGCACAGCAACATCTTGGCTATGTTGCAAAACTAGAAGTAACTGCAATCGCTTCTGCCATACAGCAGGTTTTAGATTGTCCTCAAGAGGCAAAGAAGATGGGCGGTCATGCTCGTCAATTTATATGTGAAAATTACACATGGGATCGTATTGCATCAAAACTGATCTCAGTTTATACAGACATAACTTAAAGTAAGACTATTCCTGCTGTCAGCCAACACAAACGATAAATAATGAATGACTAAACAGATGGATTCAAATATTACTAAGCAATACAAATACTGATACAAATCAGCAGTCAGCCAATCAATCCTATTATTTTATATCATCAAACCTCTGATATAGATAGATTTTCCTATTTTTGGAAGTCTATACCTTCTTCTAGTACACTAAATACGAAATTGATCTGATATAGATTTACTTTTTATATGCTAAAGCAGATTACTCCTCTTATTCTTACCTATAATGAAGCTCCCAATATTGAACACACACTCCAGCAACTCACTTGGGCAGAGAAAATTATAGTTATTGATAGCTATAGTACCGATAAAACCCTAGAAATTATTAACTCCTATCCACAAATTATTACATTACAACGGGAATTTGATACCCATGCTGGGCAGTGGAATTATGGTTTAGAGCAAGTTCAGTCGCCGTGGGTGCTATCTCTAGATGCAGACTATATATTTACTGATGAGTTAATTTCTGAAATTGCTGCTCTGCCAGTTGATGGAAAGATTGATGGCTATTATGCCAGATTCAAGTATTGTGTGTTTGGTAAACCAATGCGTAGTAGTATACTTCCACCCCGTCAAGTCCTTTTTCGTAAAAGCAAAGTTACGTATATTGATGATGGACATACACAACTTTTGCAAATGTTTGGTAACTCTGCAACACTTTCTGCTTATATTCACCATGATGATCGCAAACCCCTAAACCGTTGGTTATGGGCACAGGATCGTTATACAGTGTTGGAAGTAAAAAAATTATTAGAGACTCCTACTAGTGAACTTAGCTTAGGCGATCGCATCCGCAGACAAAAAATTATTGCACCTTTTATAATTTTATTTTATTGCTTGATTATCAAAGGCGGTATTTTAGATGGTTGGCATGGTTGGTACTATGCCTTTCAGCGCATTCTGGCAGAAATACTCTTGAGCATTCGACTCATCGAAGCTGAGAAATTTAAAACCTAATAATTGCGTTATTAGTTGTTAATAATTTATTTTAGATTGGGTCAATTTTTACATTTACTTAATTCATAGGGTTACCCTTTAGCCCTCTAACATCTACATGGCGCTAAAAAATCCTATGGATATTGTGTCTATGCTTGACGTTGAGCAACACACATTAAGGATAATGCTGCCTCTGGTAATTCAGGGTTGATCCCTGATAATATTTGAGCTAGACGACACTTCAAACTCGACTGACCATAATTACCCTCTAGTACCTCTGCTCCCACCGCATGGTTATGAGGATAAAGCTCAACTGTAAACCCCAGTGGTTCTAATATCTGATAGTAAAGTTCAGGCGTTACACCGTCACCTGGTTTGTGATGAATCTCCGATGCTAAACCCCAAAACTGCTCTTCATCCGTAGAATGTCCACCCCTTTTGATTTGCCGATATATTGGCAAACGTGCATTCCAAAGCAGAAGACCCAAACCTCGAAATTGATATGCAGTGCGTTGAGGATCATGATCGGTAATTAAAAATCCGCCAGGACGAACTAATCTAGCTGCTTCCCCCAATGTTTTTGCCATATCATCGCAATGGTGTAAACAGGCATTAGCTATAACGATGTCGGCAAAACCTGAAATAAATGGTAGATTTTGAGCGTCTGCTAATACTGGGGTATAACCAAGTTGCTGAGACATTTTCAGCGCCCCATATGATACATCTACTCCAATTAATAGCTCAGGTTCACCACAACTTTCTTTTAATGACGCATATACATTACCTGGGCCACAACCTATATCCACAACAATTTTGCCATGCCAACTACCAATAACTGCTTGCCACAGGGCTATAAATTTTTCATCTCTATGACAGCCTTCAAAATAACTTTTTGCCCATTCTGGATGGCCAAAATAGTGACTGTTTGCTTGGATAGCTGGTGTTAAATTTAATATTTTGCAAACAAGAATACCTTCGTCCCACTTATCAGAATTATTCTCTAAAGGAAAATATTGAGTTAACACTGTTTTGATGTATGAAATTGATATAACAATATTTGTAATACTATAATACAGACTTAAAAAAATGTCAAAAAATCAACCAAGCATTTTTCAAGCAAGGCATGATTATGCGGAAAAAATCTACAACAAATTAGAAAACTGCCAAGATGCGCTACAACGAGATTTTTTAAATAACAGGCCTATTTATAGCTGTTATGTAGATAACCTGCTAGATGAAAAGGATGCTAAAGAAATATATGAAGCATTTCCTCCAAAAGAGAGTTTAGTACTCTTGAAAGATTTGCGAGAGTATAAATACGTTGGAATGCAAATGAATAAGTTTAATCCAATTCTCGAAGAAATTATTTATGCATTTCAAGATCCTAGAGTAGTTAAACTAATCTCTAAAATTACTGGATTTGAAGAGTTATTGCCAGATGAATATCTCTATGCAGGTGGAATTAGCCTGATGGATTATGGCTGTTTTCTCAATCCACATCTTGATAACTCACATGATAAAGACCGAAAAAATTATCGTGTGATGAATTTGTTGTATTATGTTACTCCTGATTGGAAAGAAGAGTATGGTGGAAATCTCGAATTATGGAATAATGGTTTAAAACAGAGTAATAGAACTATCCCCAGTAAGTTTAATCGGCTAGTGATAATGTGCACAAATAAGAAATCCTGGCACTCTGTTAGCAAAGTTAATTATAAAGGTCGTCGTTGCTGTGTATCTAACTACTATTTCTCGCCAAAACCTGCTGAAGAATATGATTACTTTCACGTTACTTCCTTCCGAGGACGACCAGAACAAAAGTTGAGAGATATCATATTACAAGGCGATGCTGCCCTACGTAATGGAGTTCGTAAAATTGTCAAATATGGAATTAGAAAGCCCTCTATTTATGAAAAATAAACTTCAAGTATTAGTTCCAACTTATGCATATTTTCATCTAATTAAACTTATTAAGTTTGTATATTTAACACCTTGATATGCTACTTTCATAAACAAAAAACGTATTTTTGAAAATTTGTCAATACTAAGGACTAAACGGCAGGAGAAAACAGTATATTTGGTGAAATTTTACTATCGTCGTAAACGTAAAAAAAAGTTCCTTTTAGCTCTAGTAGCGTTGATTCTCGTAATGCTAATGTTCATTCCAGTACGATTAGCGATCGCCTATCACCAAGCACCACAACCCCAAGCTATTCTGGTGCTCGGTGGTGACGGAAACAGAGAAGAATTCACTGCCCAATTTGCCGAATTTTATCCAGCCCTAAAAATTTGGGTTTCTTCTGGTACAGTGCCTAAGAAAGCACGGGCAATTTTTCAAGCCGCAGGTATTGCAGATAAACGCGTTTACCTCGATTACCGTGCTACAGATACTGTGACTAACTTTACTACCTTAGTAAAAGTTTTCCAGCAACAGCAGATACAACATCTATTTTTAATTACTTCAGATTTTCATATGCCCAGAGCTAAGGCGATCGCTACTCTTGTCCTGGGTAGTCAAGGTATTGCTTTCACTCCTATTGCCGTACCATCGAACCAAAATCAAGAATCGATCTTCCATATTCTTCGTGATATTGCTCGCTCCCTCCTCTGGATCGTCACAGGTCATACAGGAGCCAGCTTTTAACCTACTTTTATTTATCTAACCTATGCGTCTAGATCAATATACTGTTGGCAACTATACTCCAGGCGCACCATACTGGAAGCAACTTTTTTGGTATTTTGTTGGGTCGCCCTTAGTCGAAAGTTATTGGCTACCATTTTCAGCTTTTAAGCTTTGGGTACTCCGCAGTTTTGGGGCTAAAATCGGTCAAGGTGTCCGCATTAAACCGGGAGTGCGGGTAAAGTTTCCCTGGCGATTAAACATTGGTGATTTTGTTTGGATTGGAGAAGATGCGTGGATAGATAACCTTGCTCCTGTTACCATCGAAAGCCATGTTTGTCTCTCTCAAGGAGTCTATCTCTGCACTGGAAATCATGATTGGAATCATCCCGATTTTAAATTGATTGATGCCCCAATTCATATTCAAGAGAGTAGTTGGATTGCTGCCAAGTCGGTAATTGGTCCAGGAGTGACTGTTGGTCGGGGAGCAATACTGACTTTAGGTGGCGTTACCGGCAGGTCACTAGAGCCGATGACCATTTATGCAGGCAATCCGGCTTTACCCATTAAGCAGAGAAAGTTTTGATACCCAATTTTTGCGATCGCATCCCATAATTCAGTTTGCTACAAATTAGTAGTAGGAAAAGTGATTGGTAGTAGTTATTCAAGGGAGAATAATCAAGTTTGCTACTTATTAAACTTGATATCAATTCCCTCATTACATCATCTCAATTAGCAATCAAAAGCTAAATTGTATTTAAATTCTCCTACAGATTATCGCTTTCTCGCCCAAAGTGTTTCTTTCCAAATACTAATAAACAAAGCCGCAGATATTAAAGCTCCTATATTCCATTTCACAGAATTTTTGAGTAAAACCAGAGTCGTAGAAGACTTATTTGCTTCCGTTTGCTTCTTAAGTTGTTGCTTGGCTTGCGTAACTTCTGAGAGAACTTGATTTTTTAACTCTTCAGGATTTTTGCCAGCTATTGAACGACCCTGACGCTTGAGAAAATTATCTATATCCGTAGGTGAAGCTTGGCTAAATTGCTGCTCAACCTGATTAGCTTGAGTCACCTTCTGATTATAGTCGGCATGAATTTGCTCAATATTGCTATTATACAAACGTATTGTGTTAACTACTCCTAAAGGAATTAGTAGGATAAACAACAATCCAACTAACAAGGTTAAATGAGATAATAAAGCCAAGATGCGTGGTTCCCATTTGGCTCGCTTTGCCAACTTACCCGAAAATACAAACAATATTCCAATTAATGGGACGGCTACTTGGTTGACTAATCTCCCCATTGTTTGAAATTCCCAATTAGGATTCATGAAGTTTGGAGGTATAAAAATCTCAAGGATGTCTAGGAACGCAAGCAACAAAAGACCGTAGCCAAGTAACCGCCAAAGATTAATTAATTCTAGTAAAGGTTGTATAGTCTCTACTGATTTACTCAATTTGGTGAACTCTACTTCAACTAATTCACGAATGTCAGTTTCAGGCATAAGTTAAAGATAATTACAAAATGTACAGTTCTTAAATTCAAGGTTTTGGAAACCGGGGTTGCCACCACTGATACCAGGAAAACCAAGCTTCTTCTAGTACTTCGTAGGCAGCTTCCGGCGAAGAATTTCCTAAAGTAATCGATAAATGTACCCATAGACAACGTTTGTCTAAAAGTGCCTCCTGTCCTTGTAAAATAGGTATTATCCGAGCAAAACTAATATCTTTGAAATAGCGATTCTCTCTAAACTGTGGATGAGTAAAGGTACTATTTCCCCGTGGGTTAATACAGCTACTTAAATAGGCTTTGTGTCTATCTACCCCTACACCATAGTACCCTACTCCTTTTCGCTGACGCATCGCGGCAGGAGATGTTATGGCAAGATTTTGCTTAATGTATGAACCTATATCTGCGTTGTAAAGATTCTGTAAATAACGCATTTCAATATCTAGAGCTAGGTCATTGTTAACGTATCGATAATGTTTTTCTGCCACTAAGTTTGGATTCTCATTAGTTAAAGATTTTATCGGGCTAGCCACACTTGGTTGCCATTGTGCTAAAGGTACTTTTTCAGAAAAAGCGAAGGTGTTAATTTTCGGTTTATCTGGATTAGGAAATAATATCGCTTTTACCAAAACTAACATTCCGGTGCTAAATACTAAAGCTAAAAACTTAATGCGGGTTTGTTTCCAGTACATCACCTTGGGTTATTTCTAGTATTTTCATTTTCTTGCTCATTTCTGCTGAGTAAAAACCAGCAGAAACAGCCAAAGAATAGAGTAGCAATCATAGAAAATATTAGGGAACCATCACCTTCGTGCCAATATTCAAATGCTTGCTTATCGCCTTGTGCTACTAAGATAGCCATAAGAGCAACCCTGAAGCCATTGACAATAAATCCTAATATTGCAGCTACTATTGGTACAATAAATTTTTGCTGCAAACTTAAGTTAAATAGAAAAATAAATAGTACTGCTAAACTTAATAAATCTATGATTACGTCTATCCCAGCACAGCCAGAATACACTTCTATACTTCCGCCTGGAAGATTAATCATAACTCCAGAACGATTGACTTGAGAGCCTGTATACCAAAGAATAGCTGTAGATAATTTAGCAGTTATAAGTGATATATCTAGTTTATGACGAACCAATACTAAGAAATTGCGTATAGTGAGAAAACCTAATAGCAGCAATTCTTTTCGGTATTGCTTTAGTCCCTTACACCCAGAAGCCAGCAGAGCAAGACCAAAGCCAGATATTAAAGGTAAAAATAAGGATAATATACCAACATTTATCTGAAATGTACTGTTAATAAATACCACTACAAGCAGCAATGTACCTAAAAAGCTAGAGAAAATTCCACTCTCGAAAGTTAAGTTATGGCGCTTTTCTTTAAGGAGAATATACATAGCTATGAAAAATAAAAAACTTATGTAAAGGCTGCTTATAGTACCATGTCTTAATACTAGTGTTAAGTTAATTGCTATTAATGATGATCCTATTCCTAATAGCCAAAATTCGGCATTTTTTAGTGATTTGGCGATAAAATAACTTTTTATCATACTACAAAATACTTTTGCAAGATACTTGATATTTTCTATCAAAAGGCTAGGTCAGTTAGTACAAAGTTTCCAATAATATTAAAATGAAGCGAGTTATCGGGAACGCTCTTATCACCCATAAGTTGGCTGGAAAGTGAACTCTTTATATACTTAGAACAAGTGATTGTATCATGGCTGTAACTGCTAACGAGGGAGTCTAATTTGAAAAAATATATAGATTCACTTGATAATACCATCTCAGAAAACACTGGATGGAGATACATAAGTAGGGGCGTACAGCTTTACTTCCCTATAGCCGATTTATATGTTGCAAATATTTTTGGAAATGGTAGAACATGGTGCTTTAGGTGGTATGTATCGCCCCTAATCTCAATGATTAACTGCTCAATTTGCTAGAGGGTTTTGCTCCTTTTGCGTACTTTCTGCGGAGTATGACTCCAAATCCAGATCCCATCACCATTGCGGCGATCGTTATTGGTTCAGGAACAGGGACAGCCTCAACTTCAACACTGCGAATGAAAAAGTCATCATTTACTTGACTAGCCCTGAATCCAAAAGAGTTACCTGTTTGAAAAGCTAAGGAAGGAGTAAAAATACCAGTGGCGGTATCTCCAAAATTACCTCCAGGGACATCTTGACTAGACCCTATTTGGGTGCCATTTCTAAAGAAAATAAAATCGTCATTCAATAGACCAGAGCCAACATTACCAAAGGTGACAGATGTTAGCTTTACAGCTTGGTTAAAAGCCAATGTGAGTGTTTCAAATGCACCCAATCCATCAATCTGATCAGTAGTGTCAGGGGACGTAAGAATAAAGCCACCACTACTTGTCTGTGTAGATGTTCTTATTCCTAAACCGCCGGTTGTACGAACAGCATTTGTTGCTAATACTATATTAGTTGTACCTGGGATAATATTAGGGGTTGCACTGGCCGATGCAGTCAATGTGACACCACTTACCGGAGCATAAGTTGGATTGACTAAAGTAGAACCACCGAGGTTAAAGGTGATAGCTGATGCTTTTCCTCCAGTAGCAATTACTGCTACCACCGAAGCCGCAGCCACTGCGGATACTTTTTTAAGAATGCTCAAAGTTTGCATTAAATTTCTTCCTCAAAATAAAATAAATGTGTACATCAATATGTGCGATTGTCTGGCAGAATTGCCAGATAATCGCACATATTAGAACTCAATCAGCAGCATCTCACTTTTGTCAAAATATATCTAGCTTTGGGGAATACAATTCGCACGCTAGTTGCTGCTTTTGTGGTCAATGCTGCCCGAACAAGTCAGCACAATATAAAGCCAGTTACTTCAAACGGGTGAACCTCAACTTGAAGCAACTGGCGTGCGAATTCTAATCATCAGGTAGATATGCAAAACCAAAATGCTCCACCAGTAATGAATTGCTATCTAGTCAATAACACGGACATCTAAGATAGTTGCATATAATATAGTCCAAACACAATATTTATTCAATTTGCTTCATTAAATCTTCATCTGATATTGTTGAATATCCTATGCGATCGCTCTTGGATTCAATAGCTTCACAGTAGCGTTGCGGCAGCTTATTTGCATAGTTGTCACCGGCGATCGCTTTTTTAATCAGCTAATGAGCATTTAAGCTGCATAAAACAAGGGCTGGAGCCGCTTACTACAAGCGAACCAGTCTGGAAAAATGAATGACGATTAACTTAGTAGTGTGACGACATCGGGACAAAATCGCTTGCCGTAAAGTATTCAGCGCCAGATTAACCGCAAGTGTGATCGCATTTTAAACTTTTTGATGTCTTGTGCTGTTAAGAAATTAACATTTCGATGAAATAGAAAACCATCCCAGGATTACCCAAGATGGTGAATTTTTCCCAGGATGGGAAAATATTTAAATGTTGCTCAGGTAAAGGGTGAAATTGACTTTAAACACAATACGCTTGGGTTAAGGGTTATTAGTGTAGATAATTGGTCTTTGAAGACGCGATAAATCGCGTCTCTACATCAGGGTTTTGTTGCTCATTCCGAACTGTATTGACTTTAAACAAATCACTTTTGCTTATCATTGTGAGAAATCCGGGTTTTGTTTAACTCACTGTAATAACTGTTCCTACACTCTCATTGGCCAATCTATCCACTGCACACACCGCATAGCTTCCTGCTTGTTGGACGGTAGCGAAGGTTGTGCCAGCAGACAAAATTCGCTGAATTGTCCAAGTATCGCCACTCAGCCGATAAAGTGTCCAAGAACGAACTGGCTGATTATCACCAGGCTGCCAACTCAGTTTGCGGTTATTCACTTGTAATCCAGTCGGTGGTGGGGGTGGTGTTGTATCTTGCCAAGACAAAGTTGGCGGTAGCGCAGGTTTGTTATAAAGAAGACTTTGGAATTTATCAGCAATGCCCTGACTATTTTCCGTCAAAACACCGAGATTAAAGAAGATATTCCCTAATGACAACTGTCCAGCTTGGCTGCGACTAATTATCACCTGCTTTTCAATCTCACCACTCTCTCGACTCTTGTTGCTTGGCTCTGTCAAATTGTTTCCAGCGTAAACGTGTCTTTGCTTTGTATTTATCTGTGTCCACCACTTTAGCAACGCCGAATAACTTTGTTGTGGTTGGTCTGTGCGCCAATATAATTGAGGAGCAATATAATCAATCCAGCCTTCTTCTAACCATTTCTTAGAGTCGGCATACAGAACATTGTAAGCATCCAACCCAGTGATACCAGCGGGTTGTCCAGGGCGATAAATTCCAAAGGGACTAATACCAAATTTTACGTCGGGTTTGGTTGCTTTAATTCCCTGCCAGAGGCGCTGTACCATTTTGTTAACATTGTCCCGTCGCCAGTCGCCAAGGCTGAGTGTACCACCGGCTGCTTTGTATGCAGCGTAGGTTTTGTCATCGGGAAAAGACTGTCCTTCAATGGGATATGGATAGAAATAATCATCTAAGTGAATGCCATCAACATCGTAGCGCTTCACTACATCGAGAATTACGTTGTACGCCCTATCCTGAACTATTTTCAGTCCTGGGTCCATCCAGCGTTGAGTTTTCCACAAATAAACGCTTTCTGGATTGGTAGCTGCTATGTGGGGACGGACTGTTTTGGCTGGGTCGGTGGAAGTGCTAGCGCGGTAAGGGTTGAACCAAGCATGAACTTCAATATTACGCTTGTGACATTCTGCGATCGCAAACGCTAAAGGATCATAAAATGGTTCTGGTGCTTTCCCCTGAGTTCCGGTAATCCAAGCACTCCAAGGCTCTAATTGAGATTCATATAAAGCGTCTCCTTCCGGTCGCACCTGGAAAATCAGGGCATTGAAGTTCAACGCTTGCAATTTAATGGTAATTTCGGTGAGTTCAGCTTTTTGTTGTGCAACAGAAAGTCCGGCTTTGGAAGGCCAATCACCATTCCACACAGATACTAACCATGCCCCCCGGAACTCCCGGCTATGATTTACTCTAACGCTACCGATAGGTGTAGGGGTTGGCGTTGGCGTTGGTGTTGGAGTCGGTGTTGGTGTTGGTGTGGGGGTTGGTGTTGGTGTCGGTATGGGTGTAGGTGTGGTTATTGGCGGCTGCACTAAGTAACTAGAGGCAATTTTTTCTGCCTCACCTAAATACACCAAAGCTTGATAAATAATCACTGCCACATCTGCACGGGTGGCTGCGATATTGGGACTGAGTAATTTCAGATTTGGGAAACTAACCACCAATCCGGCACTAGTGGCAATAGCTACGTGATTTCTACCATAGCTAGGAATCTGAACAGAATCTTGATAAATTTGTGGGAGTGCTGAGAGGAGGTCAGGTTTTACTTTGGTGGCAATTTCTAGACCAGCTACCAAGGAAACTAATACTTCTACTCTAGTAATTCGGTTAGCGGGACGGTAACTTTTATCAGGAAACCCACTAATAAATGCTTTTTCGTAAGCTGCTTGAATGGCGGCGGCGGCCCAATAACTAGTGGGTACATCAACAAAGGGGACATACTGCCGCTTCTTGGCAACTGTGGGAAATGCCTTGGCGATGATGGCGGCAAATTCAGCGCGGGTGAGTGAGTTATCGGGGCGATAGGTGCCATTAGGCAACCCACTGACAATACCACGTTGGGCTAAGGCTGTAATAAATAAGCGTGCCCAATGGTTTTGAATATCCGAGAAGGGAGTAGCAATAGATACCATTGTTGATCGCAGCTAGCTGGCCTGGATTTTGGTTTCCTTAGTTAATTTAGCAATATTGAGAGCGATCGCTGCTGCAATCTCTTTTGAAGTTTGGGATAGGGCATTGAAACGAGGCAGAGGGGCAGAGGGAAGAGTGCAGAGAAGAGGACTTTTCCCCCATTCCCCATCTACTAGGTAGGCGGGAATAAACCAAACAAACTATGTTACTAAAAGTAAACACGCCTAAAACCCTTACCAATGACGAATGACAAATGACAAATGACGACTCTTACAAGTTAACTTTGTTTACGCCCATCTACTAAGTAGCATTTGTAGCTTCGTTAGTAGGGTTTGAGGTTGAACGCGCATTCAACGCCAGCATCACGCGTGAAATGCCAGTGAAAATAATACTGACACCAACTAGTGTGCCAAGAAGCCAAGGCGCATTGAAGGGCCACTGGAACCAAATCATTGCACCTAATACCAGCGTAATAATCCCATCAGCTAGTATCCACGTCCAATTATCTTGCGGACGTAACTGGAATGCCAGAATTAACTCGAATGTGCCTTCAGTCAGCAAAAAGCTGCCAAGCAATAGAGTGAGTGTGAGAACACCCGTATAAGGATAAACAAATAGCATTATGCCCGTTGCAATATAGAGTGCGCTCAACAAAATTTTCCAAAGGAAACCTCCGCGATCGCGGGTTTGAGTGGCATACACTAGTTTTGTAAATCCTGCGAAAATCAAAATCACTGCAATCCAAGTCTCGGCGAATATCGTTGAGATATTAGGCACTGCGATCGCAATAACCCCCACAATACTCAGAAGAACACCAGTTATCAGCGCTCCATTAACATTCTTGTTAATATCTCTAGAAACGTTGGTTGTCATATAAAGTTTTCCCTAACTCTACAATTACGTTAGGGAATTTCTCAGTTAGAAAATAGAACCTTAAGATAGACTCATAGGTATTAAATTTCAGCATTCAGGAGGCAGGAGGAACCCACGTTTAAAACGTGGGATTGAAGTAAGAACGCTTTGTACCGCACTTCGTGCCGCTACGCTAACGCACTCCGCATCTCGGTATAATTTTTTTGATTAACTGGGCAATAACCCAGAACTAAAGTTTCAAGTGATACTCCTAACCTCCTGCCTTCTGCCTCCTAACTCCTGCCTTTTTTGTAACTAGCCTCAGAAAAGTTCTGCAAGATTGCTTAGGCGTTCATAAACAGGGATGAGACGATCTCCTTCAAGTTCCACAGAAGTACTTGGATAATTCTGGATGGCTCCAAGCAGTGTAACTTCACCATTTTGTTTAATAGATTCACTTAAAGCGTTTCGCAGCGCCTCCTGATCTAGTTCTCCTGCGGGAGGGTGAACTACCTCACCAATTTGGTTAACTAAAACTGGCCCTGCCCAGCTAGACAGTAAGCTATTTAAAAAGGAAGGATCGGCTTTTATCGAAGCTTTAAGTGCCTTACGAGCTACAGCGGGATCTTGTTGCGCTGCTTGTAAATAAGCTCTTAATGTCGGGGAAGTTTTGCCAGTTTCTGTAAACTGAGTTAATTCTTGAACAGATATTTGCCCCTGAAAATTACCATACTTTAAAATAACTTGCTCGGCAGCATTAGCATTAGTACTTGAGAGGAGAACAATAGCACCTACACCTAAAGCTACTGTTTGAGTGAGTAACTTAGCGAATTTCTTATTGTTTAATCGATTGAAAAATTGAGTAATCTGCATTTTGTCTAACTTTCTAATGGTGCGGAGTGTACATAGGCAAAAAATGCCTAATCGTTGGATTTTGTAACGAAATTATTGCTACAGATACATGATTAGGGGCTTACATCTGTACGCCCCTACAGCCAATTTATTTATTACAAAGATTTTTGGAAATGGTGTTATCAAGCCTTGTCATTAGGCGAAGCTAATGAGGTAGTATTGGTTTATCTTCGTCTAAGGTTGGTGCAGGTATGCCCAAATGCTTCCTTGCAGATTCTTCAGCTAGCTTTCGGTCTTGCTCGTTCTCGAACTGACTCTCATCTAACAAGTGAGGGTTTTTTGCCGCTTCATCTCGGCTTGGTTTATAGCCATTTTTCCACCTGTACTTCCAGTCCATAAGTTGAAAGGCAGATATACTGCGATTTGATTACCTAGTTTTCATCGTAGGTGCTTAATGGAAAATTATACTCCTGCTATAGGTTGAAGAGGCTCATTCAGAGGGTACAAATCTAACATAAAATTTCACAGTTCCAGAATTTATTTGCCAGAATTTGTTTGATTTTATATTTTCATTCAAAAACCAATCGACGATCGCACCACTAATTTTGTTCCAAATACCATGCCTACAATTGATGCATAAATAAAGTAGTGGTTTTCAAGCAATATCTCTATAGATATAACTAAAATAGCTAATTTTATTATGAGAATTATACCTTTAGGCTCACGCAATTTAAACTAAAAAATTTAATACTGAAAAATATCTTTGCCAGTTTTAAATCTACTTGTAATCAAAAAATTGCAGTCCAGAAAAAGTAAATAGAGAAAAAACTACAACCAATGACAACTTCTACAGATAGGAACCAAGAAATTACAAAACTACATGAACTAATCCAAGATATTGATTATGGTATGTTTACCACAGTCGATGATGATGGAAGTTTGCATAGTTACCCGATGTCCAAGAGTGGCGAGATTAATTCTGATGCCACACTCTGGTTTTTTACCTATGCCGCTTCCCATAAGGTAACAGAGGTTGAACACCATCCGCAGGTCAATGTCAGCTTCTCGTCACCCAATCCGCAGCGGTTCGTTTCTATCTCAGGTACAGCGCAGCTTGTGAAAGATCGCAACAAGATGCAAGAGCTATGGAAACCGGAACTTCAAACCTGGTTTCCTAAAGGACTGGACGAAGCCGATATTGCTTTGCTCAAGGTGAATATTAATCAGGTTAATTATTGGGATAGTGTATCGAGTTTTAAGCCACAAACAATTAGTTTTTTGACCCCATCACGCCTTTAAGACATGTAATTATTGGGCGAAATTGACAAGAATTAAGTGTTTTAAATTACAAAAACTCAATGGCAGATCAAAACAATAATGAAGCCGTCCAAAAGCATCTACCTTTAGAGGTAAAACGGCGACATTTTTTAAAAGGAATCGGCTTTATCGGTGCAGGTGCAGGAGCAATTCTCACTGACCACATCCTCAATGTCAATTCGGAAGTAGAAGCGGCAGAGGTTCCAGCATCATCTGCCACTCCAATGAACAGCACAAACACTGGTGAAATTCCTCTCCGTCCACTGGGAAAAACAGGGGTGAAAGTGTCGGCGATCGCTTTGGGAGGAGCAACTGTAGCGCAGGGAAACAAGCGAGAAGAGGCAATTCGCATCATCCAGGAAGCCATTGATAATGGCATCACCTTCATGGATAACGCCTGGGAGTATAACCAGCATCGTAGTGAAGAGTGGATGGGAGAGGCGTTGCAAGGGCGACGAGACAAGGTTTTTTTGATGACGAAGGTTTGCACACATGGACGCGATCGCAAAGTAGCAATGCAGCAACTTGAAGAATCCCTACGTCGTCTCAAAACTGACCACCTTGACTTGTGGCAAATCCACGAAGTTGTTTACGACAACGATCCAGAAAAGATTTTTCGTACCAACGGGGCAATTGAAGCTCTAGATCAAGCGAAAAAAGAGGGTAAAGTCAGGTTCGTTGGGTTTACGGGTCATAAAGATCCTGCTATTCATCTGAAAATGCTCTCTTACAATTACCCATTTGATACGGTGCAATTGCCGCTTAATTGTTTTGATGCCAGCTTCCGCAGCTTTGAGCGACAGGTATTACCAGAACTCAACAAACGGGGAATTGCCGTAATTGGCATGAAAAGCCTCAGCGGTACTGGTGATGCAGTAAAAAAAGGTGTAGTGACTCCCCAGGAAGCCATACGCTATGTGATGAGTTTACCGATCGCCGCACTGGTTAGTGGTATTGATTCACTGGAAGTACTGCGTCAGAACTTAGCCATCGCTCGTAACTTTCAACCGATGGAAGCAAAAGAAATGCAGGCGTTGCGCGATCGTTGCGCCCAATATGCAACTGATGGGCGTTTTGAACTTTTCAAAACCTCCATGAAGTTTGATGGCGATATAGGCAGAATCCAGCATGGCTTTCCACCCCAAAGCCAAATGGCAACTTGATATTGGGGATTGGGGACATCAAAATAATGCGATCGCAGGCATTGCTGAATCAAAAATGAATCATGCGACATCGCCTTAAGAAAAGCGATCGCTCCATTTATTTTTACCAAAAAAGGCTACAAGATAGATTTTGTAGCCTTTTTTAGGCATTTTTTATAACTAATAAGGAATCGATTTTGCTTTATGGAATATAGTATAATTTTGCGTAAAATCGCAGTGTTTTTAAACACAGAGAGACGCAAAGTAAGTGCAAAGGTACGCAGAGTGTTTTTGAATTATTACTGGCAAAAATGGTTACCGCCCATCTTGGTACGTGCTACTGTGCGAGCAGTAGTAATGATTTGTCTAGTAGCAGGAGTGTTGGGTATTTTGGGAAGCACTGCTCAGATGAGTTATGCTCAAGCTATTTTTCCTAATGCTCAACTAGTAAGTACTACTACGCCTATCCAGGATAAACACATAGCATTAAAATCAACAGCGCTTAATGCCACTGTATATCACAGTCCTGATTGTAACTGTTGTGGCGGGTGGATTGATCACTTAAAGGCACAGGGTTTTAAAGTCACAGACTTTTCTACACCTAACATCGAAACAGTCAAACAAAAGTACAACGTGCCGGATAACTTGTCATCTTGCCACACAGCAATTATTAATGGATATGTCATCGAAGGACACGTCCCCGCAGACGACATCAAACGTCTACTTCAAGAAAAGCCAAATGTTGCTGGTTTATCTGTTCCTCAAATGCCTGTAGGTACTCCTGGGATGGAGATGGGGAATCGAAAAGATCCGTTTTCTGTGTTTTCCTTCGATCGCAAGGACTCAGTTGCAGTATTTAATAAGTATGGTGCTGAGTCTTGAGTGAGTTACGAGTGCTGTTAGCCCCGCTACCGCTAACAGCACTCGTAATTCAGCACTCTTCAATGTTTGGAACCAGATTTGATCAACTGCGACAAATGATTTAACCATCTCTCAAACCAGAAGGTAGATGCGAAAGTTGCAACATTTTGAGAAAGAAGCTCAATTGCATGGTTACAATCTTGCAGGCTTTCATCAAGTCCCATTAGATGATATATTTCACGAGCATTGCAAAAGGCATTAAGCGCTTCTGATTCTCGATTAATTTTTTCTAACACCAAACCCAAATTAAACCAGGCGTTTGCTTCCCCATTTTGGTCATTGAGATCCATTTTAATCTCTAATGATTGTTGATAAAATTCAAACGCTCTTTGGTATTCTCCCAAAGCTTTATAAGCACTGCCCAAACCACTCAAGGCCATAGCTTGGCTATTGCGATCGCTAATGAATTTTGCCAGCCCTAACCATTGCTGGTAAAACTCAATTGCCAGTTGGTAATTCCCTAATGATTCATAAGTATTGCCCAAACTTCCCAGGCTTATGCATTCTCCAGTCCAATCGCCGATTTTCTTGGTTATACTCAACCACTGTTCATAGAACTCTATCGCTTGCTCATACTTACCCAGGTATTCATAAGTATTACCCAAACTTCCCAAGCAAATACCTTCCCCAGTGCGATCGCCTATTTTTCTGGTGATACTCAACCACTGGTGATAAAATTCAATCGCTCGCTGGTATTTGCCCAGTGATTGGTAAGCGTTACCCAACCCAGATAAAGATTTGGCAACGCCTGCGTGATCGCCTGTTTCTCTAGCTATATCCAACCACTGCTGATAAAACTCAATTGCCAGATGGTACTCGCCTCGTGAGTAGTAAGCATTGCCCAAACTTGCTAAAGAAATGACTTCTCTATTGCGTTGGCTTTGCCCGCCATAGGCATCGCCTGTTTCTCTAGCTTTTTCTAAGCACTGTTCTTCAAACTCAATAGACTCAATGTTATTTAGGCTCCCGAATCTAATTACTTCTGTCATTTTCTATAGAAAACGAAATTTTTGGTTAATAAGCTGTCGATTATACAATTTTCTGTGACTTCAGCACAGGATAAGTGCAACTTCTTTCAAAATCTAGAAATTGTTCTTCAAAAACTTTCTTTTATACACAGCCCTGACTGTGTATAAAAGAATTTTATTTATATTCTTTCAAATAAAAAAATACTCAATTACTTTTTGTGGAGTTGGCGTTTCACCCGTAGCTAAAAGCGGGCTTTCCGACCCACCCCACAAGATTGGATAATTTATTTGTTGGAAGTCTCTGAGTAACAAGCCTATTAAATATAGTATGCTACAAAATTTAGACTACTGTTTATTTCAGTTTTCAGATTTTACAACTACCCATTGCGTCACAGGCGCCATTGCTCGCCAGCCCAAAAATTTACCAATAGGTTCCGCCCGCTGAATAGCAATACGAGTAAAATCGCCACCGACTCGTTTATGCCATTGAAATAAAGTTTGCTCACCCTCTACCGTCACCACATTTGCCACCAAACGTCCACCCGGCCGCAGTGCTTCCCAACAAACATCAAAAAGTCCCGTTGCTGTCACTCCACCACCAACAAAGATGGCATCTGGTGCTGACAAGTCTTTCAGGGCATGGGGCGCTTTCCCTTCAATGATTTGCAGATTCGGAGTACCAAGAGTGGCAGCATTATCAGCAATATATAGTAGTCTAGAAGAATTTTGTTCGATCGCGATCGCTCGACACCGAGCATGGCTCCGCATCCATTCGATAGAAATTGAGCCGCAACCCGCGCCAACATCCCACAATAATCCTCCCGGTGTGGGAGCCAAAGCTGCTAGGGTAACTGCCCTAACTTCACGCTTTGTTAACTGTCCATTGTGGTGGTAGGCGTTATCTGGTAATCCTGGTAATCTTGGCAAAGGAATAACCCCAGGATCAGCAATACAATAAACTGCGATCGCATTCAAAGCCGCAACTTCAGTTTCACTCCAAGATGCAGCCGTCCCTTCCACAATTCTTTCATGAGTGCCACCCATGCGCTCCAATACGGTGATTTTACTGCCACCGTAGCCGCGATTTGTCAAAATTTCAGCAACAATGGCGGGTGTGTCTTTCCCTTCACTCAAAATCAACAACCGCGCTTTTGGATAAATGTAAGACTGGAGTAGGGAGGATGGACGACCATTCAAACTTAAGGTTTCCACCTCAGTTAAAGACCATCCCACCCTGGCACAGGCGAGGCTGAAGGCTGAAGGTGCGGGAATAATCGTCATTTCAGAGACGGGAATTCGCCGCATCAAGGTGACACCAATGCCGTAACACATAGGATCGCCACTGGCTAGTACGCAGATTGACTGACCCCGACGCTGGATGATTTCCTCTACAGAAGTGCTAATAGGGGATGTCCAGACTAGTTTCTCACGCTGGTCATCTTTAGGGAGCATTGCTAAATGGCGATCGCCTCCCACAATTACTTTAGCTTGAGTGATTAGGGAAAGAGCGATCGCGCTTAATCCCTGTAATCCATCTTCCCCAATGCCGACGATAGAAAGCCATTTCTCTGTCATGCTAATTCATGATTAATAACTAATATTTGACGCTAATTCTAATTCTGAATTATTCCGTCAATTTTGGTAGAATATAGTTCATAGTGCTGGATTGAGGATAACAGGATGAACTCACTCCCAGAAATAGAAGCTGCTATTCTGCAACTGTCTGAAGATGAAATGCGGGATTTATCAAACTGGCTTCAAGAATATCTCAATGATGCCTGGGACAAGCAAATCGAAGCAGATGCAAAATCCGGTCGATTGGATCAGTTAATCCAGCGTGCAAAAGTAGATATTGAAGCTAATCGGGTGAAACCGTTAGAGGTTGTTTGAAAAGTTTTTCGCTGTGACTTTAAGCACTTTTAGATCCGCCCTTACCCCCTTTTTAAGGGCTACGGTGTACACACAAGTCCTAAAAACCTAGCTTGATAAGCATTTCCTCGTTCCCAGTCTCCGACTGGGAATGCATTCATTGAGTCTCTGACTCAATATCTAACTAGAGGCAGAGCCTAGGCTGTTGACTCTGTACCTTTTAGCCCACAAGACTTCATGCAGAAATTGTGTTTTTTATTTTGGCGTAAAGATGGCTGTTGCGGGCGCTTTCACACAAGCAAAAACCAGCACAAATAATTTTTCGGTAATTCCCAAAAAAATAGCCAAAATCAACAGCCTAGGCAGAGCCTCTAATTAGGCATTCCTATGCAGAGCATAGGAACGAGATAAAAGATTGATCTTTTTTCGACTTGTGTGTACACCGTAGCTTTTTAAGGGGGAGGGAAACAGAATCAAAGTCCCCCTTTTTAAGGGGGATTTAGGGGGATCTAAAATTTTTGATACAGACAAGAGGACTTTTCAAATATCTTCTTATGCTGCACTTTCAACTAAAATTGCTGCTTCAACCTTCACCAATTTTAAAACTAGTGAACAGTCAATAGTTATTAGTCTTACCTAGTACAATGTTTAAGCTAGTTTTGAGGGTTCGTAGTCAGGACTAAAGTCCTGACTACGAACTTATATACTTGATAATTGATCACCGTTAAACCAGCGCTGCTGTTGCTTTCAAAGCAAAAATCTTCTCAATCACATCTTCTACTACCTTATCTGGCGTAGAAGCACCAGAAGTGACTCCCACAACAATTTTTCCATCTGGCAACCAGTTTTCTGTAGTTATTAACTGCCCATTTAATTGCCGATGTTCTATGGAATCTCCTGATTTAATCCGTTCAACAGTATCAATATGATAAGAAGGAATTCCCCGCTCAAAAGCAATTTGTTGTAATTGCGTAGTATTGGATGAATTAAACCCACCAATTACTACCATCAAATCTAAATTATGTTCCACTAATTCCAACATGGCATCTTGCCGTTCTTGGGTAGCGTCACAAATAGTATTGAAGCTTTGGAAATGCTGATTTAACTCTATAGGGCCATACTTGTGCAACATAGTCCGCTCAAAAAGCTTACCAATTTGCTCAGTTTCGTCTTTAAGCATGGTAGTTTGGTTAGCAATACCAACTCTTTTTAAATCTTGATCGGGGTCAAATCCGGCTGAACAAGCTTTAGCAAATTTTGTCAAAAATTCTTCCCGGTTGCCACCATTAATAATATAGTCAGCAACATATTGCGCTTCTTGCAAATTCAACACAATTAAATACTTGCCAGCAAAAGAACTAGTTGCAACTGTTTCTTCGTGCTTATATTTACCGTGAATTATTGATGTGTAATCGATTTTTTTGTGCTTTTCTACTGTATTCCAAACTTTAGAGACCCAAGGGCAAGTTGTATCAACAATTTTGCAGCCTTTATCGTGAAGGATCTGCATTTCTTGAACGCTTGCCCCAAAGGCGGGTAATATGACTACATCGCCAGTTCCCACAACCGAAAAGTCTTTATTCTTGCCTTCAATAGGGATGAATTCTACTTCCATCTCCTGCATCCGCTGATTTACGGAAGGGTTGTGGATAATTTCGTTAGTAATCCAGATGTGTTCTTTGGGGAAGTGCTGACGGGTTTCATAGGCCATAGCTACAGCTCGTTCTACACCCCAGCAAAAGCCAAAGGCTTGTGCTAGTCGGATTGTGACATCGCCTCGTTGCAGGATGTAATTGCGATCGCGAATTTCCTGAATCAAGTTACTCTGATACTCAGATTGCAACTGGGTAGCAACTTCTGCTTGATGACCAAAACCCTTGCGATTGTAATTTTCTGAATGTTGGAGGCTGCGCTTAAAAGCTTTTGTATCCATTAGATTTGTCTACTTAAACCACTATTTTGTATATTCTCGCACCCAGACGCGATTTATAAGAAAAATGCTGAAAACCCCTGAGAAAAAGCAACTGCGTTGCTTTTTCCTTACTTGAGGCGCTTGGGTTGAAAGCTAGCTGCACTATGCAAGGGTGCTTTGATGTTAATATAGTTTCAACAGGTAGGGTAATCAACCTGTATAAAAACCCGATGTTGCCTAACGGCTCTACGCTGTACCTTGACAATTGAAAATATGGGGTTCTATTCCATAGTTCTAGCTCCTTTCCAGGAATAGGTAAAATTTTCACGGAGACTAGACGACCAGCCTTTTAAAATAACATAAAACAAATTTTGGAGTCATCCAACTACGGTAGGGCATACCGAAAGTTAACGCTTGAGGAGAGAACCACCTCTGGCTTAGATACCGCAAGGGGTCTAGGTTAAGTGGACTCGTTGAACCAAGAATCTCCGTTGCGTAGCAAAGGAGAGTGTCAAACAGAGTTGTATTCAAAGATATTACTTCTTTTTGCACTTTACCCTTTTTCCCCCGCAGGACGTTGACTCTGGGATTTTAATTCGATATCGCTATAAATCTGCAATGCAGAACGCCAAACTATATAGCCTTCAGGACTTAAGTGTAAGCCATCGGTAGTAAATTCCCTGCGGAGATTTCCTTGCTTGTTGATAAACAGCGGGTATAAATCGAGAAATTTGACACCTTTTTTGGTAGATATGCTTTGCAGTTGCTGATTCAACTTGCGAATGCGACTATTGGCAACAGCCAGAAGTTTTTCTCGTCCTTGCCAAGTTGCTTCGTCTGCTCCATGTGGCAAAATCGATTGGACAACAATTTGCGCTGTGGGATGAGTCTTTTGCAGGTAACTGATAATTTGCCGTTGATTATCTAAAATTACCCTGTCGCTCATCCCCCGAATTAGGTCATTAATGCCAATCATCACAAAAATCACCTCTGGCTGGGTGCGGTCAAATATCTTCAATCTTTTCAAGAGTCCATTGCTGGTTTCGCCAGAAATTCCTTGATTGAGCCAATTTTTACCTTCGGGTAATAACTCAGGGGGAAACCACAAACTCAGAGAATCTCCCGCCAGGATAGTTAAATCGGCAGGACGTTGGTCGGCGGCGACCTTGGCTTCTTGCTTAAGAATGTCTACCCACTCTTGATAACTGAGTTGGTGACGGCGACCCAAATCAGGCGTAGCAATTTGGGGTGAGTTGTTCAGGTTGATTGGTTCTGGGGATGTTACTATCCCAAAAAAAGCGGACAATCTCTGCTGTTGCCAAATTAGCAGGATGACCGCCAACATTAGGATGCCGTTGGTTAACAGCGAGAAAAATGCCCAGATAGGAAAGGTTTTAAGAGAAGTAGACACAACTAGCGAAATTTACCAATTATTTGAATCAAATTTTAACGCTAGCGATCGCAAATGACACACTCTTAAAGTGGGGATTGGGGATTGGGGACTGGGAACTGGGGATTGGGAACTGGGGAAGCAAACAGAAAGTTCTTTCCTCCTAACTCAACACTCACCACTCAGCACTCCTAAGTCGGACGATCGCCAAACTCGGAGTTGTAACCTTCTTCACCATGTTCGTTGATATCTAAACCTTGCAATTCAGCTTCCTCTTTGACTCGTAGCCCGACTGTAGCATCGATAACCTTGAGAATAATCCACGTACCAACACCTGCGATCGCATAAGCAATGGCAATTGCTGCTAGTTCAATTCCCAATTCACCAAAATTACCGCGCAACACTCCGTTTTTACCTCCTCCATTGACTTGAGTCGTGGCAAAGACTGCTGTTAAAATTGCCCCCACTGTACCACCAACACCATGCACGGGATATGTATCTAAAGCATCGTCAATTAGCGTTTTATGCTTGAAACTCACAGCATAGAAGCAAACAAAGGCAGTGATCAAACCAATTAAAATCGCTGATAGGGGTGTGACAAATCCGGCGGCGGGAGTGATACCCACCAATCCAGCAACGGCTCCTGTCGCTGCTCCTACAGCGGTTGGTTTACCCCGTAATGATCCTTCCAAAATTAGCCACATTAATGCACCAGCCGCCGCAGCTGTATTCGTAGAGACGAAGGCTGTTGTTGCCACATTTGTTACTAAGTTACCAGAAGTTCCACTAGCAAGAGTTAGAGCACTCCCAGCGTTGAAGCCGAACCAACCAAACCACAATAAGCCTGCACCCAGTAAAATAAACGGAACGTTGTGCGGCGGGCTAAGACGATCGGGATGGGTTTTCCGAGGCCCAAGGACGATCGCTGCTACCAGGGCTGAAACGCCTGAACTAATGTGAACTACTGTACCACCGGCAAAGTCGAGGGCACCCAAGCCACCATACAAACCTAGAAATCCACCTTTAGCCCATACCATGTGTGCCAGGGGGGCGTAAATAAAGGTTGACCACAGTAGCACAAACAGACAATAAGCGCGAAAACTCATCCGTTCTGCGATCGCTCCAGAAATTAAAGCTGGGGTGATAATGGCAAACATGGCTTGGTAGATCATGAATCCCTGGTGAGGTATCGTTCCAGCATAAGAAAGAACCTCCGGGGGATTTGACCCTTTCAGATAATCGGTTATCTCTAAGCCGACACCATTCAATCCCAGCCATTGCAATCCACCGATAAATGGTAAACCTGGTGCAAAAGAAAGACTATAACCCCAGAGAATCCAGCTAACTCCCACGATCGCCATCAACACAAAGCTCATCATCAATGTGTTTAGGATGTTGCGCGATCGCACAAATCCACCATAGAAAAATGCTAATCCTGGTGTCATTAGCAGCACAAGGGCTGCTGAAATCAGCATAAATGCCGTATCTCCAGTATCAGCAGCAGGTGGAGTAGCGGCTGGTGTTTGGGCAAAAGCATTGCCCATTAGCGGTACTCCCAAAAACAGTAGAGTGATAGCCCCAATCATCACAACTTTCTTCAACACTTGTTTTTCTTCCTAAGCACCAATGATTTGTATCCTTAACTACATTTGATTACTTTTAGTTACACATTTTTGTCTTGAAAGTTACTTAACGTTAATTTTGTGGAAATGTTAACAAAAATATAATCCTGCTGGTAGTTACCAAGATAAAAAACGGTATGAATATGCAATAGTTGCATGTTTATTTTTTGAAGAATAGCATTTTATTCAACCGCTACAAAATCCCAAATTTTTAGTTACCTCCTGTTACAAAGCAAAATAGTTTTGAATTCTGACAATTATGGTAAATTAGCAGAGAATTTGCCCAAATATTTCATGATTTATCTTAATATCTCCTGCAAAAATGCATAAATATCTGCATGACTGCTTCTCACAGTTTGGTAGTTAAAAAACTTTTACATTTTGGGGTGAGGTTATTATCTGTTTAAAAGGGAACAATATAAAAGTTATTGTTCAAAAATAATCTAGAAATTTTACTTAAGTTCTGGGTGCAAACATGATAATTAAAACACTTACTAAAGCTAAACATGCTCCGATTAAGTCATAGCGGTCTGGAATTACCCTGTCTATCTTCCAACCCCAAAGCATTGCCATCGCGATAAACGCGCCACCGTAAGCCGCATACACTCTGCCAAAATTTGCCGATTGGAGAGTTGCAATAACCCCATAGCAAGCTAAAGAAATTCCACCCAATATGCCCCACCAGAAAGGCTTACCTTCGCGCAACCACAACCAAATCAGGTAGCCGCCGCCGATTTCAAAGAAACCAGCCCAGAAAAAATACAGTAGAGACTTGATCATTTGAACGATTATTTCACAAAGTCGAACTCAGTGAAATTACGCTAACGCTTTTAACTAAACTATTGTCATTAATTAAAGTAAGTTTGTTGAATTGGGCATAGGGAATTGGGCATTGGGCATTGGGCATAGGGAATTGGGCATTGGTTATATTATCCTGCTCCCCTGCTCCCCTGCTTTTTCCCTGCTCTGCTACCTCTCCCAGAATGTAGATAAGGCTTAAGGATGAAAGCACCATTACCTGATAACGAAGCAAAGAGAATTGAGATGCTTTTGCAGTATAAGATTCTCGATACCCCACCTGAAGCTGCATTTGACGACCTCACCCGTCTAGCTTCGTATATTTGTCAGACTCCTATCGCCTTAATTAGCTTAATTGATACAAACCGTCAGTGGTTCAAGTCAAAAGTCGGAATGGAAGCCTTAGAAACACACCGAGATTTAGCATTCTGTGCCCATGCTATTCTCCAGCCTGATATTTTGGTTGTACCTGATGCAACAGATGACGAACGGTTCGCTACAAACCCACTGGTAACATCTGACCCAAATATTCGGTTTTATGCTGGTGTACCTCTGACTAATCCAGAGGGATACCCGCTAGGAACCCTGTGTGTAATTGACTACGTACCACGAGAACTTAATCCAGAACAACTGGAGGCATTACGAACATTAGGCCGTCAAGTCATTAAGCAACTAGAATTGCGCCGAAATTTAGCAAGTTTGGTACTTGTTACCAAGAAAGACAAACAATCACAGAGGGTAGGCAAGCAATTTTTCCAAAAGATTGCAGCAGGTTTTGCTTTGGCGTCGGCAATTTTAGTTGTGATTGGCGTGGTTTCTTATCAAAATACAAGAAAATCTACTAATAATCGCAGTATCGTAAAAAACACTTACAAAAAACTCAACAGCTTAGAAGAACTACTGTCTCACATCAAGGATGCTCAGACTAGACAAAGTGGTTACATTCTGACTGGAAAACAAATTTATCTCAAACCTTATCAAGCAGCACTTGCTAACGTCGATCAAGAAATCGCTCAACTGAAAAGTCTAACGGCAGATCAACCGGATGAACAAAAGCAGATTGCAACGCTTGAATCTCTGATAACAGCTAAACTTACTGAACTAAAACAGACTATCGACTTGCGCCAGAACAAGGGATTAGAGGCGGCGTTGCAAGTACTACTGAGAAATGATGAACAAAATCTCATAGGTGATATCCGCAAGATGATCAATGAGATGGAAAACGAGGAAAGGGGGCAACTTCAGCAGCAGTTACAAGCAAAACAAGCCAGAATTCGCAACACATTTTTGACACTTGCGATCGCTATCAGCCTAAGTTTTATCATTCTTGCTGTAGTCTACTACTTCATCTATCGTGAGGTAATTGAGCGGAAAAGGACAGAAGAAACCTTAAATCAAGAACGCAACTTTATCTCAGCAGTCCTTGATACAGCCAGCGCGTTGGTAACAGTTCTCGATTCTCAAGGGAAAATCGTTCGTTTCAATCAAGCTTGTGAGCAAATAACGGGTTACTCTTTCGATGAGGTAAGGGGTAGGTATTTCTGGAACGTGTTCCTACTTCCTGAAGAGGTGAATTCAGCCAAAGCAGTTTTTGAGCAATTGTTAACTGGTACAGGCTTTCTAGAAAACGAAAACCATTGGGTAATGAAAGATGGTAGTCGCCGACTGATTGCCTGGTCAAATACCTTCTTAAAAGACTATGAAGGATCAGTAGAATACATTGTTGGTACTGGCACTGACATTACTGATCGCAAACGCACACAACAGCATCTAACTGCACAATATGCTGCAACCCGCGTTTTAGCCGAATCCGCCACCATCAGCGAAGCTACTCGCCAAATCTTGCAAGGGATCTGTGAGAGTTTGGCATGGGATTCGGGTGAAATTTGGATGGTGGATCAGCAGGCAAATGTGCTGCGTTTTCTCGATACATGGCATAAAGCATCCCTTGAGATGCGAGAGTTTGAAGCATTAAAGCGGCAAACTACCTTTGCGCCAGGAATTGGATTACCTGGTCGGGTTTGGGCTAGTTCTGAACCTGTTTGGATCGCTGATATTGTTAAAGATATTAATTTCTCTAACTTCAAAATTGCTGCTCAAGTAGGACTACACGCGGCTTTTGGTTTTCCAATCCGCAGCGGTAACAAAATCCTTGGCGTCATTACCTGCTTCAATCGTGAAATCCAGCCGCTTGACGAAGATTTGGTAAAAACGATGAATTCGATTGGTGAGCAAGTGGGGCAATTTATCCAGCGGAAACAGGCTGAAGAAGAAATACAACGCCAAAACTTGCGATCGCAATTATTTACCGAAATTACCCTCAAGATTCGCCAGTCTTTACAAATCGAAGAAATTCTCCAAATCACTGTCGAGGAAGTACAAAAGATTCTCCAGACTGACCGAGTTTTGATCTATCAGCTTTTGCCAGATGAGTCTGCAACCACCGTTATAGAAGCAGTAGTTTCTGGCTTACCAGCCATCAAAGAGCAAAGCATCACCCCTCCCTACTTCCAAGCGGAGTATCTACAACAATACTATCTACAGCAGTACCGTCAAGGAAGGGTTTTAGGACTGGCTAACTTGGATCTATTAGAAGTTGAACAAAGCCATTTAGAATTAATGCAACAGTTTGGGGTCAAAGTCAATTTGGTTGTGCCCATTCTTGTCAAAGAAGAAGTTTGCGGTTTGCTCATAGTTCATCAGTGTGACGATTCCCACCATTGGTCTAGCTTTGAAACTCATCTCTTGCGGCAAATAGCCGACCAAGTAGGTATTGCCTTAGCGCAAGCCCAACTATTAGCAGCAGAAACTCGTCAGCGACAAGAACTTGAAATTGCCCGTCGCCAAGCCGAATTAGCTTCTCAGACTAAAAGTGCTTTTTTGGCAAATATAAGTCATGAAATTCGCACTCCAATGAACGCTGTATTGGGAATGACCAGTTTAGTTTTAGATACTCCCTTAGATGCAGAACAGCGAGATTTTATTGAAACAATTCGGAGTAGTGGAGATGCTCTTTTAAGTTTAATTAACGAGATTTTGGATCTTTCCAAACTTGAAGCTGGAGAAATGGCTCTCGAAACTCTAGATTTTGACCTATCCACTTGTATAGAAGAAGTGGTGGAATTATTGGCTCCTTCAGCCCATAACAAAGGATTAGAAATTGCCGCCATGATTGAGCATAACGTCCCCACCCAGCTCAAAGGAGATGCTGGTAGACTGCGGCAAATTCTGATGAACTTAATCAGCAACGCGATCAAGTTCACCAGCACTGGCGAAGTATTAGTACAAGCCGAATTGCGTGCGCTTTCTCCTACTACAGCCACAATCCATTTTGCCATTACAGATACAGGTCTTGGCGTTAGCCCTGAAGACCAACGCAAACTCTTTATGCCCTTTACCCAAGTGGATGCTTCTACCACTCGCAAGTATGGTGGTACTGGTTTGGGATTAGCCATCTGTAAACAACTTGTAACCTTGATGGGAGGAGTGATTGGGGTAGAAAGTCAGGTAGAAAAAGGATCTAACTTTTGGTTTGAGGTGCTTTTTACCAAGCAAATTGAGCCTGTTTTGCCAAAATGCGTTCGCGGACTTTTGCACAATCGCCGCTTGTTAATAGTAGATAACAACGCTACTAATTGCAAAATTATCCGCCATCAAGCTACTTATTGGGGAATGCAGGTAGATCAAGCTGACAGTATTGCTGCGGCCCTCAAAGTTATTCAGAAAGCTTATGAGCAAGGGAAATCATATCATGTTGCCTTGATTGATATGCAAATACCCCAAACAAATGGCATGACAATAGGAGAACAAATTCAAGCCAATTCGGCAATTGCTGAGATACCTTTGATTATGCTTGCCTCTACCAATCAACGGGAGGAAGTGCAGCAGGCGCTCAAAATTGGATTTGCTGCTTATTTAGTCAAACCCATTAAGCCATCACGACTCCTCAATACCATCATCACTATTTTAGAAACTCAGTCGGAATCAGGGCTAGAGGCTACCGAAGAAATCCAGAGTACAGAGACTTCAGCCGTTCTTACTTCCTCTTCCCCTAACACCGCTACTAAATCCAAGTTAAGAATTCTCTTAGCTGAAGATAATTTGGTGAATCAGAAAGTAGCCTTGAAACAACTCGATAGTTTGGGCTATAAAGCCGATGTTGTTGCTAATGGAAAGGAAGTTTTGCAGCAATTAGAAAAAATTCCTTACGATTTGATTTTAATGGATTGCCAAATGCCAATTCTTGACGGTTTAGAAACCACAAAAGAAATTCATCGTTGGCAAAAGGGCGACTTTGCCTTACGTCGCCGTCCGGTGGTGATTGCGATGACGGCCAATGCGATGAAAGAAGACGAACAAATGTGTCTCAATGCAGGTATGGATGACTATTTGAGTAAGCCAGTGTTTAAAGAAAAATTGGCTGCGACCCTAGAGCATTGGACAGGTGTGATTGTTTCACAACAAGAGGCGGTTGTCTATGAACAGACAGTTTCCAGCGACCTAGCAATTGATTGGGAACACTTGCATCAGATATCGGGAAATGATGAAGAATTTGAATTAAATCTATTGCAAATATGCGTTGAAGATATTAAACCCCGTTTAGAGATCATTAAAGTTGCGATCGCATCTCATAACTTTGGGCAAATAGCGCGAGAAGCTCATCACCTTAAAGGTGCCACTGCCAATATTGGAGCCACAGCAATGTATATAGCCGCTGACAAACTAGAACAACTAGCTGACTGTCAAGAGCTTAGAGATACTACTAACTTAATTTCAGAATTAGAAGAATTTGTCAACTGCATTCAAGAATTTTTAATCAAAAACAAAGTTTTCACAATTCAAAATTGAACTAGGGGCTGGGGAATGGGGATTGGGGACTGGGGACTGGGGATTGGGGAATGGGGAATGGGAATGGGGAATGGGGACTGGGGACTGGGAATCATTTCTTTCTTCTCTTTCTTCTCTTACTTTGCGTTCATCTCCCCCTGCCTCCCCTGCTCCCCTGCTCCCCATCTCCCCCATCTCCCCCATCTCCCCACTCCCTACTCCCCAATATTCAGCAATTTCGCCATAGCCAACCGTTGCAGTTTCCCAGTAGCACCACGAGGTAGTTGATCCAAAATGTGAACTTGCTTGGGAATTTTGAAGTCTGCCAGCATAGTTGCACAGTGAGCTAAAAGTTCTTTTTCGCCAGCTTCTACCTTGAGGACAACAGCGGCGTGGATATCTTCTCCTAAAGATTTGTGGGGGACAGCAAAAGCCAAAGCTTCAGCAACGGCGGGATGGCGCAGCAAGACATCATCCACTTCTAAGGGAGAAATTTTTTCCCCACCCCGATTAATCAATTCTTTAATGCGTCCAGTCAAGCGGAGGTAACCGTCTGCATCCACTGTACCCTGATCCCCTGTGCGGAACCAACCGTTCACAAAAGCTGTGGCGTTAGCTTCCGGGTTGTTTTCGTAGCCATCTATAACATTGGGTGCTTTTACCACCACTTCGCCCAAGCTTCCTTGAGATAACAAGTTGCCTTCGGAGTCCATAATGCCCACTTCTACACCAAAGCCATAACCTACAGTTCCTGGTTTCCGCACTTTTGGTGGTAGGGGATTGGTGGTCATTAAGTGAGATGCTTCAGTCATGCTGTAAGCTTCCACCACCGGAGCATTAAGAGTTGCCTCTAGCTGTTCAATGATAATCGGGGGCAAGGAAGCGCTACTAGAGCGAATAAAACGAAAGCGGTTAGCTTTGACAATTTCTGTGTTGCGGCTAGCGCGGGCCAAAATTGTCTGGTGCATAGTTGGCGCTGCGGAGTACCAGGTAGGTTTATAGGTATCTACCAGTTTCCAAAACTCCAGGGCATTAAAACCATTGGGACAAATTAGTGTACCGCCTGATGCCAGAGTTGCTAGTAAACAGCCCACCAATCCGTGAACATGGAACATGGGCATTAGACAAAGTGTAGTGTCATCTGCTGTGAGTGAGTAAGCATCAATGAGGTTGCGGGCTGAAGCGATTAAGTTGCGATGACGAATCGGTACACGCTTGGGACGACTGGTAGTACCGCTAGTGTGGAGAATCATGGCGATATCATCAGACTGAGGCAAGGGAGCTTTTAGCTGGGAGCAGGGGGGAAGTTCTTCCTTGACTAATTCAAAGCTTAATGTGCCATCAGTGTTTACCTTGGCATTAATCAGCATCATGTCGGGTGTGACAGCAGCAATGGCTGCTTCTGGATCTTCAGACAATGTAATCAGTGCTTTTGCCTGGGTATCTTTGTAGTAAAAGGCAAATTCATCTTGCTTATATTTAGGATTTAGGGGAGCAGCAGTGCCACACAGAGAAGCAGCCAAAAAGGTAATAGCCATTGGTGAACCGTTAGTCATAGCAATGGCTATGCGTTCCCCCCGTTTCAATCCAAAGCTATTAAGTTGGGATACTAGTCCAACAATATTCTCGCGCAATTGCTTATAAGTTAGCGATCGCTCTCCCGGCGTAACAACGGCTAGATGATCGTCTTCCCCTGCTAAAAGCTCAAATAAGTTCATTAGTTTTTCCGGCCTGTCAACAGATGACTGATTGACATCCTTACTATGGCCAAAGCTACAGTAAGGATGTCAATCAAACAAGTTTAACTACTTGTATTCTATAGGACTCATATTTGATTTCTGAAAAAACTCAGTACAACTAAGAAGCCTTCTTGACTGTTGCCTGTTGCCTATTCCCTATTGCCTGCCTACGCAAATTAGTTCAGAAATCAAAGCGGATTCCTATAGATGGGTTGACACTAATGGCTTTCCGATCAACTCCACAAGATTGGATAATTTATTTTAGGACTTACGCAAAATTACGCGCTGTAAGGGCAATACCTGCGGATTCGCTGAAAGCGTTCTCGTAAGAGTAGCCACTACGCGTCTACATGAATTGCCCATACCGTAAAATCATTTTTTTCGGCTATTGTTTGCCTAAGTCCTAATTTTTTGGAAGTCCCTAAATAAAAAGCCCCTGGTCAACACCAGGGGTATCCATCTTTATTCCCTCATATTAGAATCGCATCTGTGAAGCTATAGTAAATCCGTAGTCATGCAATTAACGCATAATATCGATGATTATTTTGCAAGCTATGCTTGGACAGGAATTTACCCAGTGTCATGAATGAGAGCGATGTCTACGACGGGCTATTCGGTGTCTTTTATTTCTCGTCACTTGCTCAAAAAAAGGTTTAGCACCCAGCTAAACCTCTATAGGACTCATATTTGATTTTTGAAAAAAATTCGGTACACCTTAATCTTCTGAAATCCTATTGCCTATTGCCTTTTGCCTACCTACGCAAGTGATTTCAGTAATCAAACCGGATTCCTATATATATTTAGTGCTTAAGCAGACATCCCAGATTAATTTAGACTCACTCTTACTTTCGTTCATCTTCCTATAGACTGTATCCAAATATCCTGAAGACTGATATACCATTACCTGATAATTAATAATAAAAGGCTTGGTTAGACCAAGCCTCTATATATACCAAGCATTTACTACACCAAGATTAATTTAGACCGACTCTTACTTTAGTTCATCTTCCTATAGGCTGTGTCCAAATATTCTGATATCTGATATAACATTTCCTGGTTACTTGTTAAAAAAAAGGTTTGGCTGTGAACCAAACCTCAATAATTGCTGTGCTTAACAACGTACTAAATTAATTTAGTTCTACTCTGTTTACAGATCATCATCCTAGAGGATGTGTATAAATATTCAGGTATCTGGTATCCAATCACTTGGTAAAATCTTGACTGCTTTATTTAATAAATATATAAAAATCTACCTAAAGAATGAAAAAGTCTTAGTTTTAAACCAAGTCTCCATATATTACAAAGTATTTACCATAGCTAGTCAATTTAGAATTACGTTGACTTCAGTTTATCTTCCTAGAAGATGTGTATAAATATTCTAAAAGCTGATATCTCATCAGCTAAATATAAATTGGAAGAATAATTCTATATTTTGATAAAATACTGCTCGGTTAAGAATATTCGTAAGTCGGGTTAAGGCAATGCGTTACGTGCGTTACCCAGCAAACCTCTCTAAATATTGGGTTACCCTGTGAGAAGCCCCTTCTCTTCTCTTTCAGAGACGCTAATGCGAATGAGAGGCTTTGCGAACCGATCTACGTTCAATTTACCGTTACTCTAATGAGAGTTTATCTTTTGCTGATCTAAGCTTTTATAAAAAAAGACCCTGGGTATTACTCCAGGGTGCATACACGTTTTTCAGGCATTAACAGGCTGAATAATAACTCTGTAAAATAGTTATTTCTACTATCCATAGAATGATACAAATATTGATCTATATATGGTATTGGTAGTTTTTTGTTGCTTAGTCTATTGCAGATGGTATTTTTTAATACTAGAAAGATAAAATGGACGATATTTTCTAATCCTTTAGTATCAGTTAAAACACTCTGGTATCTGATGTTAATCTCTTATTTACATTAGATATAGAGATTATAGAGTAAGTATTTTACTGATTATTTCTACGTTTCACTGACTTGATGCTACTCACGAAAAAGGCATGGCTAAAAGCCACGCCCTATATATACCAAGTGTTTACCATACCTAGCTAATTTAGAATTACTTTGATTTCAGTTCATCTGTCTATAGTGGGTTTACAAAAATCCTCCAAAGTGTTGGCAAATCAACAATTCATTGATATAAAAAAAGCTTGCATTAAGCTAAATATTAATCTAATACCAGTGCTTTATACAATTTACATTAAATTATACTTAATTGGAATTCATGTTAATTAAAAGATGAAGCTACAAGCATAATCTGCAAACAAATCTAGGGACTGACAAAAAGACATATTGTCAGCAAAGCTAGTTAAATAGCAACAATTACTATATGTAATTATGTCTGAGAATTTACCAGATATTCAACCAATTACTTAACAAAAAAACTTGGTTTATCACCAAGTCTTAGAGGCTTTTTGAAAAGTCTAATTTGTTACTTTTATCGGCGATTTAAAATCGCGGCTACACAGGTAAAACATGCCTTAGCAGGTTATAAACTATTGATTTTGTATTAGTCCACAGAGGTGTATTTTTTTGTAGTAGGGAATTATATTTGCCCAATACTTTTCAAATATCCTCTTAGCTCGACTTTATCCAAAAGTAAGAACTCGGTTGCTGTTAGGGAGTATACAAATATTATAAGAATCCTTATCAGACGATAATGGAAGGCATGAAAAAGGTTTAGCACTAAGCTAAACCTCCATAGAAAGCAGTTATTCGACACACCAGAATTAATTTAGAGCTACTCTTACTTCTGGTCATCTTGCTCTAGGATGTGTAAAATAATTATAAAATATGATACAGATTGGTATTGCCATTTTGGCAAGTGATTAAACCTCCTTTAGATAGATAAATAGTTAAATATAGTGAATTAAAAATAAAAATTGTCACATTTAAAATTAGCATACAGCAATGGGATAACTTAATAAATATAAATAACCAAATCATTTGGCAATATTATGATTGCTTTTAACTTCAAATAATCTTGGATTAATCTATACATTTAAGCTAATTTTATTTTCGGTTATGAGATAAAAACCAGATCGGTATTCCAGTCAGATGTAATAGCATAGTATCCCTGCACGGACTTAGAGGATGTTTGAAAAGATATTTCTCTGTAACTTTAGGCACTTTAGATCCCCCCTAACCCCCATTAAAAAAGGGGAACCGGAGTCAAAGTGCCCCAATTTATCGGGGGATTTAGGGAGATCTAAAAGTTTAGATACCGACAAGAAGACTTTTCAAACATCCTCTAAGACAAAACAAGGGGCTTAAGCCCCTTGTTGTATTGTTTGTGTAGAGGCGGTTTCTAACCGCCCTTTTAGCCGGAATATTAGCCCAAATCGAAAAGCAAGATTTCGCCGCCGATGTTGGTGCTAATTTCTAGCTGTTCTTCGCCGTTGATTTGCACACCATCGCCGGCTCTGAGTTCTTCACCATTTAAGTTGACTATGCCTTGGGCTACTTGTAACCAGGCATAGCGATCGCTTTTGACTTGATAATTAACAACATCACCTGACTCTAAAACAGATGTATATAAATCAACATCTTGGTGAATCGTCACAGCACCATCGCGCCCATCTTTAGAGGCAATTAAGCGTAATTTGCCGCGCTTTTCTTCGAGAGGAAAAGATTTTTGTTCGTATCTTGGCGTTATTCCTTCTCGATCGGGAAGAATCCAGATTTGTAGTAAGTGCAGTGGTTCAGTTGGCGAGGGATTAAATTCGCTGTGGCTGATTCCAGTACCAGCACTCATAATTTGGGCATCACCAGGGCGAATCACCGACCCAGTACCCAAGCTGTCTTTATGCTCTACAGCACCTTCTAAGACGTAGGTGAGAATTTCCATGTCACGATGACTGTGGGTAGGAAATCCAGCACCAGGGGCGATGCGATCGTCGTTAATCACTCGCAGAGAGCGAAATCCCATGCGGTTGGGATCGTAAAAACTACCGAAGGAAAATGTGTGATAACTATCGAGCCAGCCTGTTTGAGCGTGGCCGCGGTCATTGCGATCGTGAATTAAGTGGGTAATTGTATTTTGAGACATAAGTTTACCTCGTTGTTAATTGTTTTTAGAAGAATTTAGAATTCCAAATTTAGAGTTCTGATTGATTAGACCTAATTTGTAACTATTTAAATAGTAAAGTATATACATATAAAATGAGAAGTACGCACTTAAAAGTGGCGTACTTACCAAAAAGATACTGTGAGATTTGACGGCGGTTTTCAATTGAATGGAATACACTCTTTAAACACTAAATTACTGTAATTTTAATTTTTGAACAACAAGATTAGCTACTAGGATGTCTTAATAGCAATTCTGCATTAAGATGCACATCATAAGTCCACCCTTGGCAAGGTGGGACGGCGTAACCGGGGGGATGAAGAGTGCTATTAGCGGGGCGTTTAGCACTGCTACTGCTCACACGTTTTGACCAATGCCCCATATCCCAATACGCTTGGGTTAAGGGCTAAGTGTACAAAATTGTGGGTTTTCGAGACGCGATAAATCGCCGTCTCTACAAGTGTATTGGTCTTATCTGAACTGTATTGCCCCATATCCTTAATCATCTTCTAATTTCAGTAATTGTTCATCAAGAGTTTGTATCCGCCCACGCACAATTTCTTCGGAGAGAATTCGCTTCCGCATTGCCTCATTGAGCGCTCCTTTTTCTGCCAAGAGTAAACGTCGGCGAATGGCTTCAAGTTTACTGCTCTTGCCACTTCTACCTTCCACCTCATCAGGGCGACGATTATATAGTTCCCGCAGTGTTTTTTCTGCACTGGCAATTCGCACCTGATAAGCTGAACGCATCTCTTCATAAACAGCTTTTGGTAACACCCCTGATTTCAACAAACTATCTAATTCATCTTGTGCTGCCTTACCCGTCATCAACTGGGCTTGCAATTCTTCAACCTGTTGTTGAGCTTCTGAAAATTTAGATAATTTCAAACGTTTTACCACCCAAGGCAAACTTAAACCCTGTCCAACTAACGACACCAGCACACTACCAAAAACTAAAGCGATGAGGATATCTCGTCCTGGTAGTGTTGGAGGTAAACTCAACGCCAGAGCCATTGAGAGCGAACCTTTGATGTTACCTAAAAAGAGTAGATGTTGCCAGCGCAATGGAATTGGACGGTCAATCAAACGAATCCCTGCTAGTAGAGGATAGACTGTAAGAACGCGCCCAATTTGATAAGCCAAAACTGCAAATATAATTGCAGGTAAAGTTCTCCAGAGCGTTACTAGGTCTATTTCTACACCAATCAACAAAAAAATAAAGGTGTTGACAGTAAAACTGGCATATTCCCAGAAACTTAACAAGGTGATGCGACTAGAAGCAGAAGTATTCTGAGAAAGTCCTAAATTCCCGAAAATTAATCCCGCAACAACTACGGCCACAGCACCCGATACGCCGAGAAATTGCCCAGCCTGAAAAGTTCCTAATGCAACTGCAACTGTCAACAAAAGACTGCTAAGGGCATCATCTAAACGCGCGAATATAGGTATACTCAAGTAGCCCAAGACTAACCCCACAAAACATCCCCCTAGAGAGATAAATAGTAGTTGTTGAATTCCCTCTATAAATGTGAGTGAGCCTGTTGAATATACTTGCAAAATTAGGTTGAAGGAAACTAGGGCAGCGGCATCATTGAATAGAGTTTCGCCTTCAACGATAGTAGAAAGCCGAGAAGGTACTGGTATATCCTTAAAAACGGCAATCATGGAAACTGTATCAGTATTTGCCAAAATTACTCCGACAAATAACGCAGGTATCCAATCTAGTCCCAGCCCAAATTTTAAGAGGACGGCAATAATAGCGCCAGAAAGTACAGCCCCAGGCCCAGCTAGTAGGGCAATTGGTTTAAAGGTGCTGCGTAGGCGGCTGACATCTGTATTAATACCAGCTTCAAAAATGAGAATTGGCAAGAAAAGATTCAAAACTAGGGTTGGATTTAAACCAATTGGTCGAGACAATAGCTCAGTGATGGGCAAACCTGCTAATACTAAACCTGTAACGTAAGGGATTCCCAACCGCCGAGATAGCAGAGCTACACATGTAGCAAGGAGCAAAAGAATAATTGAAACTTTGACTAATTCGGTAACATCCACTATTGCATCTTGAAAAGTTAGTTTGACTTGACTGATAGATTCTCTCCTCATTCATGCCAAATTAGCAAGTTCAGCGTGTGGGTTCAGAACGTCGAATTTCCTCCACTTGACCAACTTCAAAAATTAGAGTGAATGTTTGCCCCATCTCTCGTTCGATAAATTCTTCTAATAACTCTACTTGCCGGGGTGTGACAGGTTCCTTGGCGCGGACACTCAAACGGACTTCTGGGGGATTTGTCAACCAATTGGTATTACTATTAAGCAACTGCAAGCGTCCAAAGGTGACAGTTCGGTTTAATAATGCTCGTCGTAGACTATTTTCTAGTTGTGCCTGTCGTACAAGTCGGGCAAAGCTGACTCCCAAGGGAATTACCAGGATAGCCGTCAAAGCCATAGTCCAAATTAGGGGCTGACGGGCCCGCGCCATTGAAGTGTAACCTACTACCACGAATGTCACCATACAGGAGAGGGCAATACCTAACAAGTTGGTGAGATAAAGTAGGGTTGCCCCGAAACTGAGTGACCAATTTCCTTGTGCCAAGCCTAAACCAATGACACAGATGGGAGGCATAAGGGCAACAGCGATCGCAGTTCCCGCTAAACTAGTAGAGATTTTCGTCTCAACTTTTGCGTAGCCACTAATACCACCAGCCGCTACCGCAATTCCCAAATCTAATAATGTTGGTCTTGATCGAGCCAGGATCTCGCTACCGTAGCTGGGCAACCCTACTAGCCAACCCAGAGTCCAGGCGATCGCTACCGCTAATATAGTCCCCACTGCTACAGCAATTATTCCCTTACGGAATAATGTAATATCTGCTTGCAAAGCACCAAAAGCTAACCCGCGAATCGGCAACATCAGAGGGGCAATAATCATCGCGCCAATAATCACGGCCGCACTATTAGACAATAAACCTAAAGTAGCGATCGCACAGGAGCTAATAATCAAAATTATGTAAGCTGAGTCTAGAGTCGATTCTGCCAGCAAGTCTGTTTGTAGCTGTTGGAGTTGTTCTGGGTGAGAACCCCGGCGGCGGAAATTTTTAAAGCGGTCTCGAATGTTATTACCCAAGACCTTCCTCCTAAATGTTCGGTTAACTGTAAAATCTTCATTCTCTGTTAATTAAAGTCTTACATTGAATTGGTGTCATCTGAAAATAGTCATATCTAAGTCTGCCAGACATACAGAATTCACGTCTTTATTCTGAATTCTGTTTCGATAAATGCAAAATTATACCAGGAATTTACTTATGGTACTTGAATCCGCGATCGCTGAAGAAGTGATTACAAACAATCTCAAGCAGTTTTTGCTGGTACTTTCGGTATCTCTAGGTGTGGCGACACTACCGCAGATATTTAGCTGGTTTCGCAATATCCCTTATACCTTACTACTGGTGATTGTCGGGTTAGGTCTGGCGTTGGTGGATGTCCGTTTAGTAACCCTTTCTCCCGAATTAATTTTGTTTATTTTTTTACCACCGCTGCTATTTGAAGCCGCATGGAATTTGAAATGGTCAGAACTGAAGCGGGATTTAGTGCCAATTTGCTTGTATGCAGTATTTGGGGTGTTAATTACAATAGCAGGGGTAGCGATCGCTCTCAATCAATTCGTTGGTATTTCCCTAACTACAGCTTTACTCATCGCCGCCAGTCTATCTGCCACTGACCCGGTTTCTGTCACCGCTTTGTTCCGCCAACTCGGTGTAGGTAGTCGTCTTACCACCTTAATGGAAGGCGAAAGCTTATTCAATGATGGTATGGCTGTAGTTGCCTTTAGTTTTTTGGTGGCCTTATCTTTGGGAACTGTGGAATTGGAATTCCAGCCCATTGTATTGCAGTTATTTACAGTTGTTGGCATCGGTGTAGGGGTAGGAGCTTTCATTGGATTTGGGATTTCCTACCTCACCCAGCGCTTCGATTTACCTTTAGTAGAACAATCCTTAACCCTAGTTTCCGCCTACGGCACTTACCTAATTATCGAAGACTTGGGCGGTTCTGGGGTAATTGGGGTTGTCACCACAGGTTTGATTTTAGGCAACTTTGGCTCTCGTATCGGCATGAATCCCCGCACTCGGATTATTGTCTCCGAATTTTGGGAATTTTTGGCGTTCTTTGTTAACTCGATTGTCTTCTTGCTAATTGGCGACCAAATACGCTTTGCTAGTTTAGGCGAAAACCTGCAAATCATAATGGTGACAGTGGTAGCAATGATTTTGATGCGAGCAATTGCTATTTTGATTCTCACCAAATTTAGTACTAGCATCACCAAATCGGACATTTCGTTACCAGAACAAACTATCCTCTGGTGGGGTGGGTTACGTGGTTCCGTCTCCATTGCCTTGGCATTGAGTGTACCAGTAACATTACCAGAGCGAGAAAAAATTATTGCAACGGTATTTGGAGTAGTTTTATTTACTCTACTTGTCCAAGGATTAACCATCAAACCATTGCTAGAGAAACTCAATTTGCTAGGTGATGCACCCTTACGTGAGCAATATTTAGAATTCGTTGCCCGTCATGTTGCCTTAGAACGCGTTCTAGAACATCTCCAGGCAGACAAACGCCCAGGTATTGACCCAGAGTTTCGCCGTTATCAAGAGACACTAATCAAAGGTGAACTTGCAGATTTACGGATAGAAATTGACAAATTACAGGGTGAATATCCCAATCTTCAGAGCTTTACAACAGAACAATTTCGAGGAGAACTGCTGGCAATTGAGGCAGATACTTATGCAGAATTTGTCAAATCTGGTCGGTTAAATAAAGAATTAGAGTCTATGCTTGAGGGTGTTTTGCCAAATCAAAAAGAAGGTTGACTTCCAATACTGTTCGGTTAGGGCAAGAGACGCGATAAATCGCCGTCTCTACAATAATTAGTCTTTTGTAGAGACGGCGAT